>JACQCN010000124.1 GCA_016201575.1 Candidatus Rokuibacteriota bacterium
AGAGGATCTGCCAGGTGCGATCCGGTGCGGGCGGCAGCATGACGGGCTGCGAGGGCGCGGCGGCGGCGGCGGCGGGTTCGGTGGCCAGCGGCAGCGTCACGGTGAAGCAGCAGCCCTGGCCCGGTGGGCTGCTCACCTCCAGCGTGCCGTGCATCGACTCCACGAGGTGCCGTGTGATGACCAGGCCCAGCCCCGTGCCCTGCACGCGGCTGCGCTCCGCACCGAGCCGGTTGAAGGGCTGGAAGAGCTGCTGTTGCTGCGCCGGGCTCAGGCCTGCGCCGTTGTCGCGCACGCTGAGGCGGGCGCTGCCGGCATCGGCATCCAGGTCGACGGCCACCCAGCCGGCGTCGCGCGTGTACTTGATCGCGTTGGACACGAGGTTCAGGACGACCTGCCGCATGAGCTGGGGATCGACGAGGGCCGGGGGCAATCCCCCCGCGCCATCGCTGAAGAGGCGATGCGCCTTGCCGGCGATCAAGGGGGCGAGCTCGTCGAGCACGCTGCCGGTGACCGCCTCCAGCGACGTCGGCTTGAGCGCGACCGTCAGCTTCCCGCTCTCGAGCCGCGAGATGTCCAGCATGTCGTTGACGAGGCCGATGAGCCGGTCCGCCGCCTCGCGCGCGTCCTGGACGTACGAGCGGCTCTCCTCCGGGATCTCGCCGTCCTGCGCCGTCAGCTCCAGCATCCACTTGATGCCCGACAGGGGCGTGCGCAGCTGGTGCGTCACGAACGACACGAAGTCGGACTTCATCCGGCTGACCTCGCGCTCCTGGGTGACGTCCTGGAACGTGATGGTGAGCCCGACGGTGCTCCCCTGCGCGTCGTGGGTGGGCGTGGCCTGCCACTGCAGGCTCCGGGGCACCGGGGACGCCACCTCGAGGTCCCCGCGCGCAGGGGCCAAGCCGCCGCTCCCGAGCCCGGCGAACGGCTCGGAGGCGGCTCCGCCCAGCTCGTCGAGGAGCGCGGAGAACGTGCGGCCCGTGACCGCGGCGGCGGGGACGCCGAGCAGCTCGCTGCCCCGCTGGTTCAGCGCCGTGATGTGCCCGTTCAGGTCGAGCACGAGGATCCCGTCGGAGATCGCGGCGAAGACCTGCTCGAGCTGCCGCGCCTGGTGCTCCGCCTCCTCGAGCAGCGCCGTGTTCTCGAGCGCGGTGGCGAGGTGCTGGCAGAGCAGCGTGAACGGCTCCACGCTGGCGAGGGGGATCGGGCGCTTCGAGCGCTTGTTGTCGGCGCAGGCGACGCCGATCACGCGGTCGCCGACGACGAGCGGAGCGATGACGAAGCGGTTGGTGCGGAAGTAGGGGTGCCGGGCGTAGCCGGGGTCGATCGGGAGCACGCGCGGCAGGTCCTCGTCGGAAAGGACCGCGAGCGGGCGGCGGCTCTCGTAGACCTGGTGGAAGGCGCCGGCCGCGGGCGTGAGCGGCAGGCGCACCGCGGGAATCCCGGGCTCGCCGTGCGTCGTGGCCAGCTCGAGCCCGGCCCCATCCTTGGTGGCGAGCAGCACGTAGATCCGGTCGAAGCCCACGACGTCGTGGGCGCCGCGGATGAACGCGCGCAGCCGCTCGTCGCGCCCGGACGGCGTCTGCATCGCGATCGCGACCCGGTACAGCCGGTCGAGGAGCTGCCGGCCGGCCTCCGCCTCCCGCAAGAGCCGCCCCTTCTCGATGGCCAGCGAGGCCTGGTCCGCCAGCGCCGAGGCCAGGGAGACCTCGTCGGGCCGGAACCGGCGCGCGCTCCGCGTGTACATGTTGAGGGTGCCGATGGCCCGCCCGCGCACGTTCAGCGGCACGCCCAGGAAGCCGCGGAACCCGAGCTCGGCCGCGCCCCGCGTGTGGGCGGCCTCGTACCGGCTCTCGGCGCGCAGGTCCTCGATGACGATCGGGGTCCTCTCCCGCACGATGAGACCGGACAGGCTCCCGGCGGCGGTGACGCGCTCCCGCCGGGTGAGCGGCGCCGCCGCCTCGGTGCGCGCGCTGAGCAGGAACTCGTCTCCTTCCAGCAGCCGGAGGATGACCGCCTCCGCGTTCACCAGCCGGCTCGTCTCGTCGACGATGAGCGAGAGGATCTGGTCCGTGTCGTGCACGGACGCCAGGCGGCGCGACACCTCGTTGAGCGTTTCCAGGCGCCGCCGGTCCTGCGTCCCCTCCTCGTAGAGGCGGGCGTTCCGGAGGAACAGGGCGACCTGCTGGCAGACGGCCTCGAGCGGCGCCAGCTCCTGGTCCGAGAATCGCCGGCGCGCCGTCCACCAGACGAGGTAGAACGCCCCGGTCGCCTGCCCGTCGAGCACGAGCGGCAGGAGGAGCCCCGACTGGTGCGGCATCCGCCGGAAGACCTCGTGGGTGAACCGCGGGTCGCGGCCGACGTCGTCGGAGAAGACGGCGCGCCGATCCTTCCAGAGCGGGAGGTGAAAGCCCTGCTCGCGGAGCGGCAGGGTGAGCGTGGCCAGCTCGCCGATGATCTCCTTGGGCACGTGGTAGGCCGCGTAGGGGACGAGCAGGTCGCCGGCGGCGTCGTGCACGTAGACGGACGCGGTGTCGGCGCCGGTCAGCCGCGCCAGCTCCCGGCAGATGCGCCGGAACGCCTCCCGGACGTCGAGCGTCGCGCTGATGGTGGCCGAGATGGCCAGCAGCGTCTCCGTCTCCGCGAGCCGGGCCGAGAGCTGGGCGTGGAGTCGCGCGTTCTCCTGGCCCAGGCGGCGGCGCTCGAAGACCTGGTCGATGATCTCGCGGAGCCGGTCGAAGTCGTACGGCTTGGTGAGGTACGCGGCCGCCCCCGCCTCCACCGCGACGATCGCGGACTCGAACGACGCGCGCCCGGTGATCACGACCAGGTCGGGCGCCGGCTCGAGCTCGCGCGCCGCCCGCATCACGTCGGTCCCGTCCATGTCGGGGAGGCGCAGATCCACGAGCACGAGCGGCACCGCCATGCTGTGAAGCAGCCGGAGGGCCTCGCCGCCCGTCCGGGCCACGATCGCCGGGCGGCCGTGGCGAGCGAGGAACTCGGACAGGACGACGGCGACGTCGGGATCGTCTTCGACGATCAGGATGGGGTCAGGGGGGGGCGCTCCCGGGGCCTGGGCCACGATAGTCAACGCTAGCACACGGAGGGGAGGCGCGAGAATGTCGCGCTCGCTCGCTCTCGCCTGCTATTGTCGGGCGTGGGGCATCCCGGCTCGATGTCAACAGGGCACGCACGCGTGAAGATCCTGGTCGCCGAAGACGATCCGGTGTGGCGGAAGCTCGTGCCCGCCGCGCTGGACACGGAGTCGCACGACGTCGTGGTGGTACCGGACGGCGCCGAGGCATCCCGCCTGCTCCTGGGCGACGACCCGCCCGCCCTGGCGATCCTCGACTGGGTCATGCCCGGGATGACGGGGCTCGAGATCTGCCAGCGGCTCCGCCACGCCGGCCTCGCCCGGCCGCCCTACCTGATCCTCGTCACCTCGATGGGCCGCCCCGAGGACATCGCGAAGGGGTTCGAGGCGGGCGCCGACGACTACATCACCAAGCCGTTCGACGCCAGCGAGCTGCGCGCCCGCGTGCACGTGGGCATCCGAATGATCGGCCTGCAGGATCGCCTCGCCGAGCGCGTGACGGAGCTGGAGGAGGCCATGGCGCGGGTGCGGCAGCTCGACGGCCTCCTGCCGATCTGCGCCTGGTGCAAGAAGATCCGCAACGACGGCAACTACTGGCAGCAGGTCGAGCACTACATCACGGAGCACACCGACGCCCGCTTCAGCCACTCGATCTGTCCGGAGTGCCGGGCCAAGCACGTGGAGCCGGAGATCGAGCGGCTGCGCCGCGCCCGGGCCTCCGAGCCACCTCCGCCGCCCCTCTAGATCGTCGAAGCGGGCCTCGACGGCCCCCTTCGAGCATCCCCCAGTGTCGTGGCGCCGGCTCAGCCGGCGCTCGAACGGAGGTTTAGTCCTACACGACTCCTAGCCCGCATTATTCACGAACGGTGGTCGCGTGTGACGGGCGGGTCCTGGCGCAGGGCGCAGCGCCCGCGGGGCCGGCTCCGTCACCCACTCGCCCGAACGCCGCGCGGCGCACGGGACGCGGAGGGCCCACTGCGCGCGGCCCCGCGAGGACCGCACCCTGCGCCACCCGCCCGCCGCTCGGCATCCGCGACAGCGGCTCGACATTCCCCGCGCGATCCCCTAAGGTGTCGGGAGTCATGATCCGCGACGTCCCCGGCCGCACCCCGCGCATCCACCCCGACACCTGGATCGACCCCTCAGCCCAGGTGATCGGCGACGTCATCATCGAGGAAGGGGCCAGCGTCTGGCCCTGCACCGTGCTGCGGGGCGACCAGGACAACTACGTGAAGCTCGGCCGCAACTCGAACGTCCAGGACAACTCCGTCCTCCACGTCACGCCGCGGTACCCCTGCGTCGTCGGCGCCAACGTGACGATCGGCCACCGCGCCGTCGTCCACGCGTGCACGATCATGGACAACGCGCGGATCGGCATCGGCGCCGTGGTCCTGAACGGCGCCGTGGTGGAGGAGGGCGCCCAGGTCGGCGCGGGCGCCCTGGTGCCGCCGGGGAAGATCGTGCCGGCCGGCTGGCTCGTCATGGGCGTGCCGGCGAAGCCCGTGCGGCAGATGAACCCGGAGGAGCTGGAGGACATCAAGCGCAACGCCCGCGAGTACGTGGAGCTCTGGCGCCGCGACTACGGGCCGCGATAGGAGCCCCGACATGGCTGACGTGGTGCACTACGAGCGGGACGGCGCGGTCGGCGTCATCACCGTCGACAACCCGCCGGTCAACGCCCTGAGCGTGGAGGTCCGCGCGGGCCTCGTCGACGCGCTGGCCCGCGGCCTCGCCGACGCCGGCGCCGCCGCGCTCGTGATCCTGGGCGCCGGGCGGACCTTCATCGCCGGCGCCGACATCCGCGAGTTCGGCAAGCCCCTGACCCCGCCGGACCTGAACGAGGTGATCGGCCGCATCGAGGCGAGCCCCAAGCCCGTGATCGCCGCGCTCCACGGCACCGCCCTCGGCGGCGGCCTCGAGGTCGCGCTCGGCTGCCACTACCGCGGCGCCGTCGTGTCGGCCCAGGTCGGCTTCCCCGAGGTCAAGCTCGGCCTCCTGCCCGGCGCCGGCGGCACCCAGCGCCTGCCCCGGCTGATCGGGGTCGAGCCCGCGCTCGAGATCATCGTGCGCGGCGACCCGGTGCCGGCCCTCAAGGCCCACGCCCTCGGCATCGTGGACGAGATCGTGCCCGGCGACCTCCGCGCGGGCGCCGTCGAGTTCGCGGCGCGCGTGGCGGCCGAGAAGCGGCCACTGCGGAAGATCGGCGCGAGCGACGAGAAGCTCCTGGCCGCGCGGAGCAACCCCGCCGTGTTCGAGACCTTCCGCACGGGCATCGAGCGCCAGGCTCGCGGCTACCTCGCGCCGTTCAAGTGCATCGAGGCCGTGCAGGCCGCCGTCACCCTGCCCTTCGACGCGGGGCTCCGGCGCGAGCGCGAGCTGTTCGTCGAGTGCCTGCTGTCGCCGCAGTCCCGGGCGCAGATCCACGCCTTCTTCGCCGAGCGCGAGGCGACCAAGATCCCCGACGTGCCGAAGGACACCCCGGTGCGGCTCATCAAGACCGCGGCGGTGATCGGCGCCGGCACCATGGGCGGCGGCATCGCGATGAACTTCGCCAACGCGGGCATCCCGGTGACGGTGGTGGAGGCTACGGCGGAGGCGCTCGACCGCGGCCTCGCCGTCGTGCGGAAGAACTACGCGGCGACCGCGGAGAAAGGGCGGCTCAGCCCGGCGGAGATGGAGCGCCGCACGGCCCTGATCCGGGGCACGCTCGACTTCCAGGCGGTGGCGGACGCCGACGTTGTCGTCGAGGCGGTGTTCGAGGACATGGGCGTCAAGAAGGAGGTGTTCGCCAAGCTCGACCGGACCTGCACGGCGGGGGCGATCCTCGCCACCAACACCTCCACCCTCGACGTCGACGAGATCGCCTCGGCCACCGCGCGGCCGGGCAGCGTCATCGGCACCCACTTCTTCAGCCCCGCCAACGTGATGCGCCTGCTGGAGATCGTGCGGGGCGCCAGGACGGCGAAGGAGACGATCGCCACCGCCGCCGAGCTGGCGCGGCGCATCGGCAAGGTGTGGGTGCTGGCCGGCAACTGCGACGGCTTCATCGGCAACCGGATGCTCGCGGGGTACCTCCGCGAGGCCGAGTTCCTCGTGGAGGAGGGCGCGACGCCGGCGCAGGTCGACCGCGTCATCTACGACTTCGGGTTCCCGATGGGCCCCTTCGCGATGTCCGACCTCGCGGGCCTCGATGTCGGCTGGCGGATCCGGAAGGGCAAGGCCCACCGGCGGCCGAAGGACCTGCGCGACTCGCCCGTGGCCGACCGGCTCTGCGAGCAGGGCCGCTTCGGCCAGAAGACCGGCGCGGGCTGGTACCGGTACGAGAAGGGCAGCCGGACGCCGATCCCCGATCCCGAGGTGGAGGCCCTCGTCGCCGCCAGCGCGAAGGAGCAGGGCCTCACGCGGCGGGCGGTCGGCGACGAGGAGATCCTCGCGCGCTGCCTCTACCCGCTGGTCAACGAGGGAGCCCGGATCCTGGAGGAAGGGATCGCCCTCCGGCCGAGCGACATCGACGTCATCTACCTGCACGGGTACGGGTTCCCGCGCTACCGGGGCGGCCCGATGTTCTGGGCCGACACGCTCGGGCTCAAGCGCGTGTACGAGGAGATCGCGGCCTACCACCGAACGCACGGCCGTCACTGGCAGCCGGCGCCGCTCCTCCGGACGCTGGCGGAACAGGGTCAGAGCTTCCGCGACTTCAAGGGCACCGGGGCGTGACGCGCGCGCGCATCGCCGGCGTCGGGGCCTACGTCCCCCCGCGCGTCCTCACCAACGCGGAGGTGGCCGCGCGCGTCGACACCACCGAGGAGTGGATCGTCCAGCGCACCGGGATCCGCGAGCGCCACATCGCCGACGAGACCGAGGCGACCTCGGACCTCGCCGTCGCCGCCGCCCGCCAGGCGCTGGCGCGGGCCGGCCTCGTGCCCGAGGACGTGGAGCTGATCGTCGTCGGCACCTCGCGCGGCGACATGCCCTTCCCGTCCACGGCCAACTTCGTCCAGCACAAGCTCGGCGCGCGGCGGGCGGGCGCGATGGACGTGTTCGCCGCCTGCGCGGGCTCGGTCTACAGCCTCTCGATCGGCGCCCAGTACATCGAGACCGGCAAGTACCGCACCGTGCTCACGATCGGCGCGGAGATCTACTCGCGGCTGGTCGACTGGAACGACCGCGCCACCTGCGTCCTCTTCGGCGACGGCGCCGCGGCCACGGTGCTCCGGCCCGCCACCGACGGTTCCGGCATCCTCGACGCCGACCTCTACTCCGACGGGCGCCACTGGGAGTGGCTCTACGTGCCGGGCGGCGGCTCGAAGCACCCCACCTCTCACGAGACGGTCGACGGCCGCCTGCACTACCTGCGTATGCGTGGCGACGAGGTGTTCAAGGCGGCGGTGCGCATGCTGGCGGAGTCCTCCCTCGCGATCCTCGAGAAGAACGGCTACGCGCCCGAGCAGGTCGACCTGTTCATCCCCCACCAGGCCAACGTCCGGATCATCGAGGCCGTGGCCAAGCGGCTCGGCGTCCCCATGGACCGCGTGGTCGTCGACGTGGACCGGTACGGCAACACGGCGTCGGCCTCGGTGTACCTCGCCCTCGAGGAGGCCTGGTCGCAGGGGCGCGTCCGGCCGGGTGACCTCGTCCTCCTGGCGTCGTTCGGCGGCGGCTTCACCTGGGGCGCCGCCCTCGTGCAATGGTCGTGAGACCGGAAAGGATCGAGCCATGATCAAGCGCATCAACCCCGGTTCGCGGATGAGCGCCGCCGTCCTCCACGACAACACCGTGTACGTCGCGGGCCAGGTCTCGGCCGACGCCCAGGACGTGAAGGGCCAGACGGAGCTCATCTTGAAGAAGATCGACAGCCTGCTGGCCGCCGCGGGGAGCAGCAAGTCCAAGCTCCTCTCCGCCACCGTCTACCTCGCCGATATCAAGACCTACGAGCAGATGAACGCGGTGTGGGACGCCTGGGTGGACCCGGCCAACTCTCCCGCCCGCGCCACCGTGGAGACCAGGCTGGCGGCCCCGAAGTACCTGGTCGAGATCACGGTCATCGCCGCCGTGTGACACTCGGACGGGGGCTTTGCCCCCCTTCCGAACCTCCCCCCTGGGATTGGCCGGCGCTCATGCAGAGGTTCAGTCCGACGCGCGCCTGGCAACGGGAAACTGGCCCGCCTCGTCCGGTCCTTGCTCCGCGGGCGTCGGTCAGGGGTCTCCAACCCGTCCGGCTCTGGAACCCCTTCGCCCAGCGCGTGTGGCGGCCAGCCCTGCCTCCGAGCGCCGGCTTTGCCGGCGCAATCGAGCTCTGCGGGAGGTGTCGGAGGGGGCCGTCGAGGCCCCCCCGGATGTATCATCGGGATACGAGGCTTCACGCTCAAAGGAGAGAGCCGCCATGGCAGATGCCGTCATCGTCTCCACCGCCCGCACCCCCATCGGCAGGGCCTACCGGGGGGCCTTCAACAACACCCACGGCGCCACGCTCGGCGGCCATGTCATCAGTCACGCCGTCACGCGGGCCGGCATCGAGCCGGGCGAGGTCGAGGACGTGATCCTCGGCTGCGCGCTGCCGGAAGGGGCCACGGGCCAGAACATCGCGCGGCAGTCGGCGATCCGGGCGGGGCTGCCGGTGACGACGGCGGGCGTCACCGTGAACCGGTTCTGCTCCTCCGGCATGCAGGCGATCGCGATGGCGGCCCACCGGGTCATGGTCGACCGGGTGCCGATCATCGTGGCGGGCGGCCTGGAGTCGATCAGCCTCGTCCAGAATGAGCACATGAACCTCCACCGCCTGCGCGAGGCGTGGATCGAGGAGCACAAGCCCGAGATCTACATGTCGATGATCGAGACGGCCGAGGTGGTGGCCACGCGCTACTACATCACCCGCGAGAAGCAGGACGAGTACGCGCTGGCGAGCCAGCAGCGGACGGCGGCGGGGCAGCGCGCCGGCCGCTTCGACACCGAGATCGTGCCGCTCACCACCCGGAAGCTCGTGCCGGACAAGGCGACCGGCGAGATCCGCGAAGAGGAGGTCACGCTGGCGAAGGACGAGGGCAACCGGCCCGACACCACGGCCGAGGGCCTGGCCGCGCTGAAGCCCGTCACGGGCGAGAAGGGCCACATCACCGCGGGCAACGCGAGCCAGCTCTCCGACGGCGCCGCCGCCTGCGTGGTGATGGACGCCAAGCTCGCCGAGCGGCGGGGCCTCCAGCCCCTCGGCCTCTTCCGCGGCTTCGCGGTGGCCGCCTGCGAGCCCGACGAGATGGGGATCGGTCCCGTGTTCGCGGTGCCGCGCCTGCTCGAGCGCGTCGGCCTCAAGATGGACGACGTCGACCTCTGGGAGCTGAACGAGGCCTTCGCCGTCCAGGTCGTGTACTGCCGGGACCGGCTCGGCATCCCGATGGAGAAGCTCAACGTCGACGGCGGCGCCGTCTCCATCGGCCACCCCTACGGCATGAGCGGCGCCCGCATGGTCGGCCACGCCCTCATCGAGGGCAAGCGGCGCGGCGCGAAGCACGTGGTCTGCACCATGTGCATCGGCGGCGGCATGGGGGCGGCGGGCCTGTTCGAGGTGGCCTGATCCTGACCTGACCTCTCCTCTGCGCCTGCCGCCGCCGGATCCCGTCATCGAGGCGTACAAGCGCGACATCGACCGGTCGCTCATCCGCGAGAACCTCAAGCGCTCCGTGGAGGAGCGGCTCGAGGCCCTCATGCAGATGCAGCGGCTCGCGGAGGAGCTGCGCCGGGCCGGCCGTCGCGCCGGTCGATGACCGATTTCAAGTCGCTCCTCCGCGTGCTCGCGGAGCGCGGGGTCGAGTTCATCCTGAGCCCGCCCTCATCGCGTCCTGCACGAGGTTGGTGATCATGGCGAGCACGGCCACGAGGCAGCCCGCGAGCAGGAGCCTCGAGTACGTGTCTACCCGGCGCCCGGACGCGCCTGCCCACACCGCTACCGGCGCGGCTTCACCCACGTCTCCGACCAGGCCACGCACGCGCTCGACGACTGCCGGTCGCCGCGCGTCTCCGGCCACGGCGAGCTGGCGGCGACGGCGCCGTTCATCTCCACCTGCGCGGACCGCGCGGGGAAGAACGTGCTGAACACGCCGAGCGGGCGGTTGTTGAAGCCCGGCGGCATGGTGAGCACGAACGGGTCGACGAAGTCGTACCAGCTGAGGCGGATCTGGTCGGTGCTCGAGATCACCGCCTCGGCGGCGGCCGAGCGCGCGTCGCCGCTGCGCGCGAACTGGGCGGCGATCACGGGGAGCTTCTCGTCGGCGAACGGGGCGTAGAGCAGCGCCTCGATCGTGCGCTGGAGCCAGCGCGCGACGGCGGGGTTGTCGGCGTAGACTCGCACCTTGTCGTCGATGAGCGTGCTCTGCATGAACAGCACGTGGCCGGCTCCCGCCGGGCACCACAGCACGCGCCAGTGGCTCAGGCGATCCGTCTGCGTCTTGCCCCCGTCGGGGCTCAGGCGGATGAAGGAGTTCTCACCGGTCATCACGACGTCGTTCGGGTCGACGGGTGGGGTCGTCATGGGCTCTCCCTCGGCTTGGTCTCCGCGCTCGCGCGCGCTCCGGGAGAGTAGCGCGCGCGCGGGACAAGGGCAATGGGTGGACCGGGCGCGGGGTGCGAAGGGCGGGTTGCGATCGACACCGGCGCGAAACCGGAGGACATCAACAACCGGCTGAGCGGCGCGATCCCGGGGGGTTCCGGGGCCTTCCGGGGTGGTTCCGGGGGATTCCGGGGGATTCCGGGCACAACTCTGGCAAAGGAGACGAGTGGACGGGAAAAGGATCTGCTGTCGAGGCTCTCGGAGACCGTGCGCGCCGGGCAGCGCATGGAGATCAGGATCCAGGACGGGGCAGTCTGGGGAAAGCTCATCGGACCTGCCCGTCTCGTGAGGAGCCGCCACTCAGCCGCGTCCGGACTCCAGAATGCGCGCCCAGAACTGGCGGCATCCGGCGGGAAGTGCGTCGAGGGAGGCTTCGACGTCCGCGACCAGGGCCGCCCGCTCCGCTCCGCCGAGGAGCTGCGCGATGTCCCAGGCGTCCTGGGGGCCACCGGCGTAGAGCTTGAGGAGGATCAGGTCCGCGGGGACCGCCACCGGGACGCGGACGCCTTCGAGCAGCGCCTCGCGGGCGCGGGCGAGCACGCCTTCCTGCCAGCGGCTCCGGCCGACGACGAGGTCGAGCGGGGGCTGGCCGGGCGCGGTGAACCGCACCACGCCGGCCAGCGGATCGTTGACACCGCCGTGACGGACGCTCACGGCGACGCCCGCGGCGCGCAATGACTCCCACGCGCCCGCGTCCAGGCACTCGGCGGCGAGCGTGAGGAGATCGACGTCGAGGGTCGACCGGCTGACACCATGAACGGCGAGCGCCGCCGCGCCGACGACCGCGAACGGGATCCCGCGGTCTCGGAGCAGCGAGGCGACGCCGGGGAGCAGACTCAGAGTCTGTGAATCAATCGGGAGTTCACGTTGCGGACCCCCGCTTTTGTTGGGGTTTTCGGATGAGCTTCCGCCGTTCCGGGGATATTTTCCCAACCTCTCAGTCGGTCAGCTCCGCGAGGCAGCGCGACGGCCGGCGCCCCGCCTGCCGGCGGCGCTCGAGCACGCGCGCCGCCTCCGCCGGCGGAAGGGGCGGCTCGTGCGCGAGCCGGAAGGCCTCGAGATCGCGCGCGCCGAGCGCGAGCGCCAGCGCCACGCGCTCGCCCGCGCTGAGCGACTCCACGATGGCGCGGTCCTCGGCCCGCAGGAGATCGGCGACGCTCCGCATCGTGGACTGACTATAGCAACGGCGGCGTGAGCGGCGTGCCGCTCACGTGGTGCGTGGCCGGCACCCGCATGCGCTCCGCGCGTCCAGGCAGCGCGGTCTCCGGCGTCGGCATCGCGAGCTTCGTCTTCGACCCCCACATGGCTTTCTCCTTCCGGTGTTCAGATCGCGAGCGGGAGCTGCTCCGCCTCGAGCGGCGGGTCACCTGCTGGGTGACGGGTTCCGTCACCCGCGTGGGCAGATAGGCCCCATGGTAGAGACGCTCGTAGCGCGGGACGAGATCCGGCCAATCGCGGGCCAGGTTCTCGAGGAAGTGCTCGCGCGTGCCGGACCGCAGGTGGAGGACGGCGCACCACAGGTGCGTGGCCCCGGCGTCGCGGGCGGCGCGCACGAGAGCGGCGAGCTGCTCCGGGCGATCGGAGATCCCGGGCAGCACCGGCGCCACGCCCACCCCGGCCTTGATCCCGGCGTCCACGAGCATCCGGAGCGCGCGCAGGCGCTGGCGCGGCGGCGCCGTGCCGGGCTCGGTGCGGCGCCACACCGTCTCGTCGAGCGTCGGGATCGAGATGTTTACGTCCACCGCGGCCCGCCGCGCCGCCTCCTGCAGCACGTCGATGTCGCGCACGACCAGCGGCCCGCGCGTGATGAGGCTCAAGGGGTTCCGCGCCACGGCGAGCGCCTGGAGGCAGCGCCGCGTCAGCCGGTAGCGCCCCTCGGCCGGCTGGTACGGGTCGGTGGCGGCGCCGATGGCGACCAGCTCCCGGCGCCACGAGGGCCGCGCCAGCTCCCCCCCCAGCACCTCGGCGACGTTGACCTTGACGCGGATCGACTCCCCGTAGCGGCCGTCCCAGGGCCGGTCGGCCCTCAGCTCGAAGGCGCGCACGTAGCAGAACGTGCACTGGTGCTCGCAGCCCATGTAGGGGTTGAGCGACCAGCGAAAGCTCATGCCCTCGACCCGGCTGAGGGCGACCTTGCAGGGCTCCTCCCGGTACTCAACCCGCATGGGGCGATTATACTCGTCGTCTGGCGAGTTTTTCTAGAGGCCGCTGAGAAAGGCCCCGGACCTTTTTGAGCGGCCTGGGGGGTTTTCGGCATCCTGCGAGCGCGGATCATTCACGAACATCGCGCCCAGCGGCGGGCGGGTGGCGTGGCAGGCAGGCCCGTCCGTCCTCGCTCGATACCCCACTCGCTGCGGGCGGGCGGGCC
>JACQCN010000125.1 GCA_016201575.1 Candidatus Rokuibacteriota bacterium
GTACCTCACGCACTTGGCGTAGACCTCTCGGTCGTCCACCAGGAATTCTTCGACGTCGGGCGAGAACAGGTCACGGACCACGCGAAAGGTGAGGTCGCCTTCCTCGTGCAGGGCGGCGGGCGCCGCCGCCTGCGCGTGACGCGCCTGGATCTGCGACCACAGGCGGCCGAGGAACTCCACGTCGGCGGCAAACTCCTCCTCGCCCTTGCCCTCGGCGTTGGTGCGCACGATGTAGCCGCCGGGCGGCGGGGTCAGGCTGCGGATGGTGGTGCGCAGGCGCTCGCGCTCGCGCTCGTCGTGGATGCGGCGCGAGACGCCGATGTGGGTCGACTGCGGCATGTAGACCAGGTACCGGCCGGGCAGCGAGATGAAGGAGGTCACCCGCGCGCCCTTGGTGCCGAGCGATTCCTTGGCCACCTGCACCAGCACCGTCTGCCCGCGGCGCAGCATGTCCTCGATGGGCGCGCGGGCCTCGCGCCGGGGCGCCTCGGCCTCCGCGTCCTCGTCGACGTCGGGGTCCTCGTCCTCGACGGGCGTCTCCCCCGACGCCTCCAGCCGGGCCGTGTAGTCGCCAGCGTAGAGGAAGGCGTCCTTGTGCAGGCCGAGGTCGACGAAGGCGGCCTGCATGCCAGGCAGCACGTTGGTGACGGTGCCCTTGTAGACGCTCCCTACGATCGAGCGGCGCGCGTGCCGCTCCAGGTAGAGATCGGTGAGGACGTTCTGGTCCTGGACGGCCACCCGGGTCTCGGTGAGGCCGGCGTTGACGACGATCCGTTTGCCCACGGCAGCACCTCGCCGGCGGGTCGCGCTCGCACGGGCCGCGCGCCTCGCCTCATTGGAACTGCCGCATCCGGACCGAGAGCAGGAGCCCCAGCCCCATCAGGGACACCAGCATCGAGGAGCCTCCGTAGCTCATCAGCGGCAGGGGGATCCCGACGACCGGCAGCAGGCCGGTGACCATCCCGACGTTGATGAGCACCTGGAAGGCGATGAGACCCGTCACGCCCAGCGCCACCAGCCGCCCGACGGGCTCCCGTGACGACGCGGCGATGTCGAAGCCGCGCACGAAGAGCAGGCCGTAGCAGGTGAGCAGCACGAGGCAGCCGACGAACCCCCACGTCTCGGCGAACACGGCGAAGATGAAATCCGTATGACGCTCCGGCAGGAAGGCCAGACGGCTCTGCGTCGCGCCCGCGACGCCCTTCCCCAGGAGCTGACCCGAACCGATCGCGATCTTGGCCTGGATCACGTTGTACGCGCTCCCGAGGGGATCGCGCACCGGGTCCAGGTACACGAGGATGCGCTCGCGCTGGTAGTCCTTGAGGACCATCCAGGCGGCGGGCAGCGTCCCGAGCCCGGCGGCGGCGAGCGCGCCGAGCAGCTTCAGGCGGATGCCGGCGCCGACGAGGAGCGCGAGCAGCACCGGAACGAGCAGCAGCGCCGTGCCGAGATCGGGCTGCTTGACCACGAGCACGAAGGGCACGGCGGCGACGGGGAGCATCATGACGATGGCGGAGCCGCCGGGGGGCTGCGCCCACCGGGAGGTGAGGATCCACACCGCCATCAGGACGAAGCAGAGCTTGAAGAGCTCGGACGGCTGCACGGTGAGCGGTCCGAGCGCGATCCATCGGCGCGCGCCCGACACGCTTCGCCCGAGCGCGAAGACGGCGGCCAGGCCACCGAGCCCCAGGAGGTAGAAGGCGGGCGCGGCGCGCACGAGCTTGCGGTAATCGAGGCTGGCCACCACGAGCAGGGCGAGGACGCCCAGCGCCGCCCACCCGAGCTGGCGCAGCGCGACGCCGCCCCCCGCCCGGCCGACGTTCAGGGTCGACAGCGTCGTGGCGCTCATGGCGACCAGGCCGGCCGTGGCGAGGAGCAGCGGCCAGTCGACGTTCTGGAGCAGCCGGCGATCGATGCCGATCACGAGCCCGTGAACCCGGCCATCGCGACCTTCTCGAAGAAGATGGCGTTCAGGATCTGACGGGCGATCGGCGCCGCGGCCGCGCCGCCGTGGCCCCCGCGCTCGACGAAGACCACGACGACGACTTCCGGGTTCGGCGCCGGCGCGTAGGCGGCGAACCAGGCGTGGTCCTGGCCCTTCTCGGATTTCGAGTTCGCCACGGTCTGGGCGGTGCCGGTCTTGCCCGCCACGTCGAGGCCGGGGATGCGCGCGGCCGTGCCCGTGCCGCCCTCGTTGACGACGCCCCACAGACCCTGCCGGAGCACGGCCCACACCATCGGCGAGAGCTCGACGTGGCCCATGACCCGGCCCGGATCGCTCCAGATCACGCCGCGTTCCGGCCGCTCGACCCGCTGCACGAGACGGGGCTTCCACAGGACGCCGCCGTTGGCCACCGCGGCCATGGCGCGCGCCACCTGCAACGGCGTGACGAGCAGGGCGCCCTGCCCGATCGCCATGTTGGCCACGTCGCCGGCCAGGAAGGC
The DNA here is from genome assembly GCA_016201575.1 of Candidatus Rokuibacteriota bacterium. Taxonomy (GTDB): domain Bacteria; phylum Methylomirabilota; class Methylomirabilia; order Rokubacteriales; family CSP1-6; genus AR9. Next base: position 2,446 of record JACQCN010000125.1, read on the forward strand.
GCGGCGCCCGCGCCGGCCGGCGCGCGGCTCGGGAATGAGCCCGATCTTCTCGCCGGACAGGTCGATGCCGGTGGCCCGGCCCAGGCCGAACGCCTGCGCGTAGCGCGCGATGGTGGTGCCGCCGACCTTGAGGCCCGCCTGATAGAAGAAGACGTCACAGGAATGCACGATGGCGCGGTGCAGGTCGACGGTGCCGTGGCCTTCTTTCTTCCAGTCGTGGAACGTGTGATCGCCCAGCGTGAATGCGCCCCCGCAGTGCACGCGGTCCATCGGCGCCAGCGAGCCTTCCTGCAGCCCGGCCGCGGTGACCACGACCTTGAAGACGGAGCCCGGCGGATACTGGCCCTGGATCACGCGGTTCAGCAGCGGCCGGTCGGGATCCTGCACGACGCGCAGCCACGCGGCGCGGTCGATGGTGCCGGTGAAGCGGTCGATCTCGTACGCCGGGGTCGAGACCAGGGCGAGCACGTCGCCGCTGCGCGGATCCATGACCACCACCGCGCCGGCCTTGCCCTCCATCGCGCGCTCGGCCGTCTCCTGCACCCGGCGATCGATGGTGGTGACGACCTGCGCGCCCGGATTCGGCTCCGCCGCCTGCATGACCCGGATGGAGCGGCCCAGGGCATCGACCTCGATGCGCTCGCCCCCGTCGCGCCCGCGCAGGTGCTCGTCGAGCACGCGCTCGAGCCCGCTCTGCCCGACCATGTCGCCCCGTCGGTACCGCCCCTGCTTCAGCTGGTCGTCGCTCGCCTCGCGGACGTAGCCGAGCAGGTGCGCCGCGAAGCGGCTGCTGGGGTAGGCGCGCTGCGGCTCGACCTCGACGATCACGCCGGGCAGCTCGAGCTTCCACTCCTCGACCCGTGCCACCTCCTCGAGGGTCAGGCCCCGCCGGACGCGCACGGGCATGAGGGAGTCGGCGGCGACCCGCCCGAGGGCGTCGTCCAGCTCCGCGTAGGAGATCTTGAGCAGGACCGAGAGCCGCCCCAGCACCTTCTCCCGGTCGTCGATCTCGCGGGGGATCAGCGACAGCGTGAAGGCCGGGCGGTTGTCGACCAGGGGCAGGCCGTTCCGGTCGAAGAGGACGCCGCGCGGGGCCGCCACCGGGCGCACCCGGATGCGGTTCTTGTCGGACAGCTCCTGGAGCCTGGCGCCCTCCAGGACCTGGAGGTACCAGAGCTGCCCGACGAGGACGACGAAGGCCGCGAGCACGCCGACGGTCATGCCGACGACGCGCTGCTTGCCCGGATCGCGGCGGCCCGGAACGGGGCCGCGGTTCAGCGCCACGAGGGCCATCCGCGCAGGCGCTCGACGCCGGCCAGCGTCAGCACCACCGCCGCGCCGACCACGCCGTTGTAGAGCGACTGCGGCAGCACGATGTAGAGCATCAGGTCGCCGAAGGAGCCGGGGAAGTGGAAGATCTGGAGCAGCAAGAAGCGGGCGATCCCCTCCAGCAGCGACAGCGCGACGAGGCCCGGGATCTGGACCAGCGGCTCCTGCACCCAGAGCCGGCCGCCCACCTGGCCGACGCAGAACCCGACCAGCGTCTTCGTCAGCGCCTGGGCCCCGATGAAGCCTCCCCCCGCGGCGTCCTGCAGGAGCCCGGTCACGAAGCCCGACAGGCAGCCGATCTCCGGGCCCCGGCGGAGGGCGAGCAGGACGACCATGACGAGCGGGATGTCCGGGGTGATGTCGCCGATGCGGAGCGCCGGGGCGAAGGTCGTCTGGGCGAGGCCGCCGCCGAAGATCACGAGCAGGAGCGCGGAGCGCATGGGCTATCCTACTCGGAGGGGGCCTCGGCGGCCCCCTCCGATGCCTCCCCCCGAACCGAGTTGCGCCGGCGGAGCCGGCGCTCGAACAGGTGAAGTCGGTGACTCACCGTCACTTTGACATCCTACCTAGCGGTCGCCGGGAAAGTACGTCACCAGGTCCTGCGCGGTTTGCCCGGTCAGCAGCAGAACTTCCTCGATGCGGCTGAAGTCGACGACCGGCGTGAGCGTGGCGTAGTGGAACAGCGCCGAGCCGCGGTCGATGATCGCGCTCACCCGGCCGATCGGGATCCCCTTGGGGAAGACGCCGCCGAGGCCCGACGTCACGACGAGGTCGCCGATCTGGATCGCCGCCCCGTCGCGCGCCATGTACTTGAAGCGCGCCGTCCCGCGCGGCTCGCCCTCGACGATCCCGGGCGTGCGCGTGCGCTGGACCGTCGCGCCCACCGTGGAGGCGGGGTCGGTCAGGAGCTGGACGATTGAGGTGCCGGACCGCACCTCTACCACCCGCCCGACGAGCCCCTCCGGCGCGATCGCCGGCGTCATCCTCAGCACATTGTCCCCCCGTCCCCGGTTGACCGTCAGCGAGCGCGCCCAGCTCCACTCGCGCGCGATCACCTCGCCCGCCACCGTGGCGAGGGGCAGGCGCTCGCGCAGGGTGAGGAGCCGGCGGAGGCGCGCGTTCTCGTCCTCGGTCTCGCGCACCCGCAGCGAGTCCACGCGGAGCTGCTCGACCTCGCCGCGGAGCCGGCGGTTCTCGGAGCGCACGTTCTTCCAGTCGAGATAGGTCGTCCACAGGCCGACGGCGGCGCGGTTGGCCTTCGTGAGGACGGTCTGGAGCGGGGTGGTGACGAGCGCGACGACCTGCCCGGCGGTGGCCCCTTCCCCGCGAGTCTGCAAGGTGAGGAGCAGGAGACACACGCCGAGTACGGACACCAACAAGACGAACCGGCGAACCCTCACCTGCGACCCCGGAGTGGCGAAACGCTACGCGGGAATCGCCACCTTCTTTAGAAGATCGAGCTCATCGAGAACCTTGCCGGTGCCGAGCGCAACACAGGACAGGGGGTCGTCCCCGGGCGTGATCGGCAGATTCGTCTCCTGCCGGAGCAGGTGGTCGAGGCCCTGCAGCAGCGCCCCGCCCCCGGTGATCACAATCCCCTTGTCCACGATATCCGCGGCCAGCTCGGGCGGGGTCCGCTCGAGGCAGGTCCGGACGGTCTCCACGATCGTCATGACCGGCTCGCGCAGCGCCTCGCGCACCTCTTCGTTCGTGATCACGATCGTCTTGGGAATCCCGTCGATCAGGTCGCGGCCCTTGACCTCCATGGTCTTGGGCTCGGTGCCCATGGGATAGGCCGACCCGAGCTTGATCTTGATCTCCTCGGCCCGCCGTTCACCGACCAGCAGGTTGTAGTGCTTCTTGACGTACTGCACGATCGACTCGTCCATCTCGTCCCCGGCGATGCGGACGGACTTGCAGTAGACGATGCCGGAGAGCGAGATCACCGCCACCTCGGTGGTGCCGCCCCCGATGTCCACGATCATGTTCCCGCCGGGCTCCTGGATGGGCAGCCCCGCCCCGATCGCCGCCGCCATCGGCTCCTCGATCAGGTACACCTCGCGCGCGCCGGCCTGCATCGCGGAGTCGCGCACCGCGCGCTTCTCGACCTGGGTGATGCCGGAGGGCACGCCGATCACGATGCGCGGACGCACGAGGGTGCGCCGCTTGTGCACCTTGGAGATGAAGTAGTGGAGCATCTTCTCCGTGACGTCGAAGTCGGCGATGACGCCGTCCTTCAACGGACGGATGGCCACGATGTTGCCCGGCGTCCGTAAGGGTTTATGCGATGGCGCCGATGCCAGTCGGGGCCCGTCGCGCAGGTGGCGAAGGGGCCCTCATTCCCGAACACCAGCAGTTCTGCCGATTTAGCGGACCGCGCGATCGAAGCCGGCGGATCCGCATGGCCTCAGGGCTACCACGGTTCCGCGAGTCGAGGCAAGGGCGTTCACCCCGCGCCCCGGGATACCGGAGGGGGAGTCGCCGGCCGTTTCCGTGACAACCGGTGTCACGGCGCGGCCACAATTGACACCGGCCGGGCGCGCCGTGGCCGCCGAGCGCGCACTTTTCTCGCGGTGCGTCGTCGATCGTGACGAGGCCGGGTGACCCATCGCAAAACGCGCTTGACTTCGCTTTCGAGTCGTATAAGCTGTATAGGGTTCCAGGTTCAGACGGAGCTCTAGTAGCGATACTGCTCGAGAATGACGCCGCGTGGACCCGAGTCCCGCGGCGTTTTTGTTTGCCCCCCAATTCCGGAGGGGCATCCCCGCCACGGCGGCGGGAGCACACAGGAGGAAACCGAAACATGGCTCAGGGTCAAGTAAAGTGGTTCAACGACGCGAAGGGGTACGGCTTTATCACCCAGGAGGGCGGGGAGGACGTGTTCGTCCACTTCAGCGCCATCCAGGCCAACGGCTTCAAGAGCCTGGCCGAGGGTGACAAGGTCGAGTTCGAGGTGACCCGCGGCCCGAAGGGGCTCCAGGCCGCCAACGTCAGGAAAATCTAGCAGGTTTCCCCCTGTTCGCTCTCGCCCGGGCCCGCCGGGGCCCGGGCGTCCCCCGCGGTTCCGGCCGTCGCACGCCTCGCCCGCCGCGCGAACATTCTTGACAGGATTTTCCCGGCTACGGTAGTTTGGACGTGCTCCGGTGATGGTGCGCTTGCTGCTTCAGTGGTGGCGAAACGGTAGCACTCGGGTCTGACGACGCCGCGAGGACGACATGCCTCTCGGCGTTTTTTGTTGTCCGGCCGCAGTGTGAGAAACCCGGCCATGGGGGCCGGGCGTCACCGGAGCGGATCAACGCTCCCATCAAAGAGGACACGTATCGATGGCACAAGGCACGGTGAAGTGGTTCAACGACGCGAAGGGGTACGGCTTCATCCAGGTCGAGGGCGGTGAGGATGTGTTCGTCCACTACAGCGCCATCCAGGCCAACGGCTTCAAGAGCCTGAGCGAGGGCGACAAGGTCGAGTTCGATGTCACGAAGGGCCCGAAAGGGCTCCAGGCCGCCAACGTCCGCAAAGTGTAGCGCGTCGTCGACCGCTTCCCGGCCCGCTGAAGAGAATCAAAGGGGGCCTCGACGGCCCCCTTCGAGCATCCCTCAGAACGTTGCGCCGGCAAAGCCAGCGCTCGAAGCGAGCTTATTCCGCGACGCGCCTCCAGCGAGCTCCAGCGGGCCTCGTTCTCCGCCGTCCTCCGGGAGAGTTCGGAACAAAAAAAGAGCCCCGACGATGGCTGCGGCGCGGGGATTCTCTGCCTTCGCGTCCGCGCCGCCCCGCTGGTGAGGCGGGATCGTCGGGGCCGGTGGTGCCTGGGCTCCCAGGCGGAACCACCCGTCACGAGCGTAGAACTTGCCTAGGAGGCAACCACCTCACAGATCACCGTAGGGTTACACATCGGCTGGATCACCTCCTATTCTCGGCAAGGCCGCCACGCGGGCCCAGTTCCCACTGACCGCGAACCGGATGCCGACTCCCGGCCCGCGGCTCGGCCACATCAGCCACCGGCGGGATTGCCGGCGGGGATGCCACGACAGGCGCTGTTGTCACCCGGCCGATTTGCCCCATCGTACACCAGGCCCGCGCGGCTCGAAAGAAAAAGTGACGGGTTCCGTCACTTCACCGCAATCCGTTCTCGGTTCTGCTCCCACAACCCCTTGCCCACGCCGGACACCTTGCGGATGTCCTCGGGCTTCTTGAACTCGCCGTGCGCCTCGCGGTACTCGACGATCTTCCGCGCGACGCTCTTGCCGATGCCTTTCAGCTTCGTGAGCTCGGCCTCGGTGGCGGTGTTGATGTTGATGCGCTCCTCCGCCGCGGCCGCCGTCGACCGCTCCCGCGCGTCGTCGGCCGCCCGCACGGCGGCGGGTCCGCACGTCGCGATCAGCAGTGCGCCGCTCATCGCCAGCAGTGTCTGTCTGTTCATACACGCCTCCCTGTCCCAGTGAGATGGATCGGTGGACGCTCGCGAGCGCAGGCATTCCACTGCCGTTCGCCGCCGGCGTCAATGTCCACAATCAGAGACAGGCGCGTGTCACTCCTGGGAGACGCCGTCGAGCGAGCGCACGTACTCCTCCCACTCGACGGGGACCATCGAGCGCTTCCTGGTGTTGCAGGCCTTGCAGGCGGGGACCACGTTGCCGCGCGCGCTCCGACCGCCGCGGCCGAGCGGCACGAGGTGATCCATCGTGAGGGCGCGGGCGCCGACCGGCCGGCGGCAGTAGTAGCAGACGCCGGCGGCGATCCGCCGCTTCCACCACTGGCTCGCGCGGAGCTCGCGGGCGCGGGCGCGCTCGCGCTTGAGGGTGGCGGGATCGACGGGCGCGTAGAAGTCACGCACGCTCGGCCACCCGGGCGGACAGCTCCTCCCACTCGCGCATGAGCCACGCCACCTGCGCCTGCGCCTCCCGCTGCTCGGCGGTGACGGCGCGCACGCGGAGCCCGTCGGCGTAGAGGACGGGATCGCCGAGCGCCGTCGCGAGGGCGGCCAGCCGGGCCTCGAGCGCCTGGATCTGCGCCTCCACCTGCTCGAGCCGCTTCTGCAGCTCGCGGAACTGGGCGTCGCCGCTCCGCGACTTCCGCGGCCGGGACGGGGCGGGCGCGGACGGCGCGCGACAGGACGCCGCCGGCGGCGCGCTGGCGTGCCGGTGGTCCAGGTAATCGTCGTAGCCGCCGAGGTGGGCGGTGAGCCGCCCCGCCTCGACCTCGATGACCTTGGTGGCGAGGCGATTGATGAAGTACCGGTCGTGCGAGATGAAGACCATCGTCCCCGGGAACTCCGACAGCGCCTCTTCCAGCACGGCGCGCGAGGCCAGGTCCAGGTGGTTCGTCGGCTCGTCGAGGCAGAGGAGAGCGGCGGGTCGCACCAGCATCTTCGCCAGCGCCAGGCGCGCCTTCTCGCCGCCCGAGAGCACCGCGACCTTCTTGTCGACGCTGTCGCCGGAGAACAGGAACGAGCCGAGGATCGTGCGGAGGCGCGTGTGGACGGCCTCCGGCGCTGCCGCCTCCATCTCCTCCAGCACGGTGTGCGCGGGATCGAGCGCGTCGACCTGGTGCTGGGCGTAGTAGTGCACGGACACGTGCGCGCCGAGCGTGCGCGCGCCCCGCTCGAAGGGCAGGACGCCGGCGAGGAGGCGGAGGAGCGTGGACTTCCCCGCCCCGTTCACGCCCACCAGCGCGATGCGCTCGCCGCGCTCGAGGGTCAGGTCGAGGCCGCGGTAGACGGCCGTCTCGCCGTAGGACTTGTCGACGCCGCTCAAGGTGACGAGGATCCGTCCCGTGCGCGGCGGCGCCGGGAAGGCGAAGCGGACCTGGCGCGCCGGCCCGTCGAGGGTCACGCGCTCTATGCGCTCGAGCATCTTCACCCGGCTCTGGACCTGGCGCGCCTTGGTGGCCTGGTAGCGGAAGCGCTCGATGAACCGCTCGATCTCCGCGATCCGCTTGGCCTGGTTCCGCGCGCGGGCGGCGAGCAGCTCCTGGCGTGCCTCCCGCTCGACCAGGTAGGCGTCGTAGTCGCCGGGATAGAGCGCGAAGCCGGCCCGCGACAGCTCGGCGATCGAGGTGACCATGCGGTTCAGGAAGTACCGGTCGTGGGAGACCACGACCACGGCCCCGTCGTACTTCGCCAGGAACTCCTCGAGCCACTGGAGCGCCTCGAGGTCGAGGTGGTTGGTCGGCTCGTCGAGCAGCAGCAGCGACGGGCGCAGCAGGAGGAGGCGGGCGAGGGCGGCGCGCATCCGCCACCCTCCCGAGAACTCGCCGAGCGGCCGGTGGAACTCCTCGGGCCGAAAGCCGAGGCCGCCGAGGATGATCTTGGCCTCGGCCTCGAGCCGGTAGCCGCCCCGCGACTCGAACCGGTGCTGCAGCTCGCCGTAACGGGCGGTGAGCGCCTCGGACGGATCGGCGGCGAGCGCGGCGGCGACCTCCTCGAGCGCGCGCTCGAGCCCCCACACGTCGTCGAACCCGGCCAGGGCTTCCGACAGGACGGAGCCGCGGGCGACGCCGCCGACCTCCTGGGGGAGATAACCGACGGTCGTCCCGCGGTCGCGGCTCACGCGGCCGGCGTCCGGCTCCTCCAGGCCCGCGAGCAGACGGCACAGCGTCGTCTTGCCCGCGCCGTTGGGACCGACCAGCCCGATCCGCTCGTCGCGGAGGATGCGCCAGGAGAGGTCGTCGAAGAGGCGCTGCCCGCCGTACGACTTGGAGACCGAATCGAGCTGGATCACCGAGCCTACATACCCTGCACGTGCTCGGGCGCGATCTTGTACATCACGCGGACCTCGCCGGGCTGCCGGTAGGGGTACCGGTCCTGGCCGAGGTATTTCTTGGCGAGCGCGTCGATGTGGGCCTCGGCCCCGGCCTCGGTCCTCTCGGCCACCCGCCCCCGCACCTGCAGGTACCGGTAGGGATTCTCCGGATCCTGGATGGCGAGCGCGACCTTGGGGTTCCGGTCCAGGTTCCGCTGCTTCACCCGGCCTTTGGCGGTGTTGAAGCGCACGTGGGTGCCGTCGTAGTCGACCCAGACCGGGGTCACCTGCGGCGTGCCGTCGGCCCCCACCGTGGCCAGGCTGGCGAAGGCCTTCTTCTGGAACAGGTCCTTGTACTTGTCGGGAATCGCTGCCATCGTCGGGTCTCTCCGTGGGTTGGATGTCAGCGTCCGGAATCCTCGATCAGGCTCTGGGCCCGCACCTCCGCCATGCCGCGCAGCGCGAGAAGCACGCGGACGATGCATTGCTGGACCAGCAGCGCGTCCTGCGTGAACGGGTCCGCCAGCCATTCGCGCGCCCACTCCCTGTCCTCTTCTGATGCGAAGCCGAGGGTCGGGGATAGCGCCTGCAGCCTGAGCAGCAGGTCGTCCTGGGGCAGCCCCGCCGCGCGCAGCCGCGCCACCACCGCCGAGCGCACCGCCGCGTTCCAGATACCCGTGAGGCCCTCCAGCAGCGCCGCGTAGCACGTGAGGTCCTCCTTGCTCTGGAACTGCTGCAGCACGGCGGGCACGAGCGGGTTCACCGCCGGGTCGCCCTCGTCGTCGGTGCCGAACAGCGGTCCCACGACGGGGTCGAGGTTCGGCCGTTCCAGCCCCTGGAGGACGGCGAGGATCTCGGTCACCCGCACCGCGGGAAGCTGTGCCAGCCGGTCGAGGAACGGCAGGTCGCCCTTGGCCATCAGCGCCCCGCCTCCGATCGGGTCGGCGCGGCCGCCTCGGGGCGGGCCAGCTCCTGCGCGCTGCCCGCGGGAACCAGGAACGCCGACAGGACCGCCCCGACGCAGACCACCAGGCCGACCACGAACACGGCGTGCAGCGCCGACTCGATGTCGTAGCCCGCCTGCAGCCGGCGCGCCATCGCCGCGCCCATCACCGAGACTCCCACCGTTCCCCCGATCGTCCGGAAGAACTGGGTGAGAGACGTCGCCGAGCCGAGCTCGCTTCGCTCCACCGCGTTCTGCACCGCGATCAGCATCGGCACCATCGTCATGCCCATTCCCGCGCCCGCCACCAGCACCGCCCCCATCGCGTGGGCGCGCGTGAGCGTGGCGTCCCACTGGGAGAAGAGGAAGAAGGCCGTCGTCAGGCTCGCCATGCCCGCGATCACCAGACTCCGGTAGCCGATCCGCAGCGCGAGCCGGGCGCTGATGATCGAGCAGGCCACCCAGCCCAGGATGAAGGGGGTCAGGACGAAGCCCGCCCCCATGGCGCTGGCGCCGTTCACCCGCTGGAGGAACAGCGGCACGAACGAGATGGCCCCGAACATCGCCATGCCGGACAGGAAGCCCGTCGCCACCGCCGCCCGCACGAGGGGGATCCGGAAGAGCGCGAGCGGCACGATCGGCTGCGCCGCCTGCCGCTCGACGGAGACGAAGGCGGCGAGCAGGCCGGCGGCGAGCACCAGCGGCCCGAGCACCGGGAGCGCGTACCACTCCGGCGAGCCGCCGCCCAGCATGAGTCCGATCATCAGCGAGGAGACGCCGCCCGTGAACAGCATGAGCCCCGGGACGTCGATCTTCGCGCCACCGCGGCGATCGGCCATCTCCCCGAGGCCGAGCCCGATCAGGGCGATGGCCGCCGCCCCGAACGGCAGGTTGATGTAGAAGACCCACCGCCACGACACGTGGTCGGACAGGAAGCCCCCCAGCAGCGGGCCGACCAGCGACGCCCCGCCCCACATGCCCGAGAAGTACCCCTGCATCTTGGCCCGGCGCTCCAGGCCGAACAGATCGGCGATCACGGTCATGCCGATGGTGATGAGCGACCCCGCGCCGAGCCCCTGGAGGGCGCGGAACCCGATGAGCTGCCCCATCGTCTGCGACAGGCCGGACAGCGCCGAGCCCACGAGAAAGATGACGAGCCCCGTGAGGTACGCGGGTCGCCGCCCGAAGAGGTCCGACAGCCGGCCCCAGAGCGGCATCGACACGGTCGAGGTCAGCAGGAACGCCGAGAACACCCACGAGTAGATCTTGATCCCGCCGAGGGCCGCGACGATCGTCGGCATCGCGGTGGCGACGACCGTCGACTCCATCGCGGCGAGCACGATCGAAAGCATCACGCCGAGGATGACCAGGCGGGGGCGCGTCTCCATCTAGTGGCCCCCGGTGCAAACCGCGCACCGGCACGCGGCGCGGAGCGTCGGGTACAGGTACAGGCTCGCGTGACCGTCCGACCAGCCCACGCGGAGCCCGTCCGGCGTCTTCTTGATCTCGGTCGGCCACGCCATGTCGGGCGTGAGCGCGAGCGCCGCGCAGGCGCCGCACGGGCAGTCCAGCCGGAGCCGATCGAACGGATAAATGCTGGCGTGGCCGTCGGCCCAGGCCGCCCCGATCGCGTAGCGGCCGACCAGGTGGATGTCCTTCGGCTCGCTCGGATTGGGCTGGCCGACGATCGGCAACGCGCCCAGCTTCCTCACGTGCCTCCTCCGACCGCCTTCGTGAGCCGCAGGCCCGAGAGGAGATAATGCACCGCGAGGCTCTGGGACGGGCCCCAGCGCCGCGCGCGGCGGCGGATCGCCGCGTCGCTCAGCTCCCGTCCTCGATTGTAGAAGTGCTCGAAAGCCTTGCGGACGGCAAGGTCGCCCGCCGGGCAGACGTCGCCGCGGCCGAGGCATCGGGCCAGGTACCACTCGGCCGACCACCGGCCCAGGCCGCGCAGCGTCGTCAGCCGCTCGATCACGTCGTCGTTCGCGCAGGCGACGAGGGCCTCCAGGTCGAGCGCGCCGTCGGCCACCGCCCGGGCCAGGCCCACGACGTACTCGGCCTTGCGCTCCGAGAACTGCAGGCGGCGCAGGTCAGCCACCCGGGCTCGCGCCAGCGTCGCGGCGTCGGGGAAGGCGTGGACGGTCCAGCCGTTGACGCTGAGCGGGATGCCGTAGCGGCGCACGAGGCGGGCGCGGGTGGCGAAGGCGAACGTGAGGTTCACCTGCTGGGCGCAGATCGAGCCCACGAGCATCTCGAGCGGCGTGGGGGAGAGCGAGGGCCGCAGGCCGTACAGCGGCTCGACGAGGCCGCGCAGCGCCCTGTCTTCCTTGGCCATCGCGTAGAACCGCGGCAGGTCGGCGGCGAGCCCGAAGAGCTGCTCCACCTCCCGCCGCACGGCGGCGAGGACGCGCGGGTCCCGGACCCCGGGCAGGTCGATCTCGAGCACGGCATCGTCCGGCCCACCCCGCCAGCGGACCTCGTATCCGTACAGCTCGTTGGCGGCGCGGTGGACCCGGCCCACGGTGCCGGCGCCCATCGGCGTCGCCGGATCCTCACCCCAGAGGTGATAGCGCGCCAGCGTCTTGCCGGCGTCGAGCGGGCCGTCGGGACTCAGGGTGATCGTCATCGTGCGAAGTACGCAACGGAGAAGTGTACCAGACCGGCCGCGGCCCGGGGCCCCGGCCTGGCCCCGGCTCCGACGGAACTTCGGGGGTCGCCCCACGACGCGTCAGCGGGCTTCGGCGGGCGCCGGGAGACGGTCGTCTACTCAGTCAACGTCAGGGGGAGCGACCGCCGCTCCCCCCGACACCCCCCAACGGGCTCCCGCGAGGCATTTCCTCACGCCCGCTCAGTCAACGTCAGGGGGAGCGACCGCCGCTCCCCCCGGCACCCCCCAACGGGCTCCCGCGAGGCATTTCCTCACGCCCGCTCAGATGGCGCTGAAGAGGCGCTGGAACTGCCCCCAGGGCACCGGGGGCACGGCGGCGAGGGCGAGGTTTTCCTCGACGTGAGCCACGCGCTTCATCCCGACGAGCGCCGTGCCCACGCCCGGCGTCGAGCGGACGAACTGCAGCGCCCGCTGGGCGTCGGTGGAGAGGCCGGGCAGGAACCCGGTGATCACGGGCGGCAGGCTCCGCGTGAGCTGGCCCTGGTAGACGGACGCCGAGGCCATGACGTAGAGACCGAAGCGCTCGGCCGCTTCGAGCAAAGAGACGTTCTCGTTGTGGACCCGCTGGGTGGCGCGGGTGAACGCTTCGGGCATGGCCAGGTTGTACGGGAGCTGGATCACCTTGAAGTGATGCCCGTCGCCCCCCACGTCCCGCGCCGCCTGCACGAGCTCCGCCAGCTCGAGGTGGTCGGGCGCCGTGGCCGGCTGGCGGTAGCCGTTCCAGGTGGCGGTGCCGTAGCAGCGGATCTTCCCGCTCTGGACGGCGGATTCGAGAAAGGCGAAGGCATCCCGGAGACGCCGGAGGAACTCCGGGCGATCCATCTCGCCGAGCTGGGTCTCGGGGTTGTGGACATAGTAGACGATCGAACGGGATGAAGCCGCCCTTGCTGGCGACGATCACCTCCTCGCGCTGGATGGCGCCGGCCGCCACCAGCCGGGCCAGCGCCTCGCCGACGACGCGCTCGCTCCGCTGGTAGCGGTAGTTCACGGCGGTGTCGACGACGTTGGCGCCGAGCTCGAGGGCGCGGGCGACGGCGTCGCGGTAGGCGGCGTCGGTGGCGGCATCCTCGGCCCCGAGATAGGTGCCGATGCCGAGGCTCGCGGCGCGGCCGCCGTCGAGCAACCGGAAGTGGTCGGGGGTCGCCCGCGCGGCCAGCCGCCGCGCGTACGCGCCGGTCCCGGCCGGCGTGGCGGCGCCCTTCATCATGGCTGCCATTATTCCCACATCGAGGGGGGGAACGCCATCGCCGGAGCCGCGTCAGCGGCGAGGGCGGTCAGCGCCAATCGTCGAGAACGAAGTCGGCGGGGTCCTCGTAGTCCTCCTGCTTGCCGCGCTTCATGCGCACCATGGTGAAGTCGACCTGGTAGCCGCGCTCCAGGAGCCCCTGGTAGGCGGCGAAGTATCCGGTGTACACGGGCAGGATCGCGCGATGCAGCCCCGACTCCTGGGCGAAGTGCTCGAGGCCGCTCACGAGGGCGTCGAAGCACTCGGGCCGGCGCCAGGCGCCGTCGACGGCGAGGAACTTCACGTAAAGCGCGCCGGCGGGCGCCTCGCTCACGCCGGGCGTGTGGCAGACGGCGAAGCCCACGAGGTCGCGCCCGTTTTCGAGGAGCAGCGTGTCGCCGAGGGCGAGGCCGTCGACGATCTCCACCTCCTTGCCGAGGTCGAGCCCGCGGTAGATCCCGTTGGTGATCTTGCGGAACTTCAGCATCATGACCTTCTTCTTGGCTTCCTCGAGCGCCGAGAAGCGGCGCACCGCCAGCGCGGGCCGGGCCGAGCGAGCCGCCGGCATGGCCGCGTGCCCGCGCTCGAGCGCGCGGCTGGTGACGGCCACGAGGCCCTTGGGCTTGTAGCCGAACTTGTGGTAGAAGGCCAAGTGCTTTGGGCTGTTCGGGTAGGTCACCATGCCGGAGAGCGTGGCCTTGTTCTCGTCGAAGAACTCGTGGGCCGCGCGGACCAGGTGCGTCCCGATGTCCTGGTTCTGGTAGTTCGTGAGGACGCCGACCGGGCCCACGAGCCCGACCGTGCCCCACATCACCGCGATGACGGCCCCCACGATCTTGCCGTCGTTCTCCTCGGCGACGAAGCAGCCCCACGGCTCCATGAGCCAGCGGTGGTGGACGTACTGCGCGCCGTTGAAGACCTGGCGGGGTCGGGTCCCGAGCTGGCGCTCGAAGTAGTCCCCGAACGACTGCTCGATGACGTCGCGGACCCTGGCGAGGTCGCCCTTGCGGACGCGGCGGATCTTCACGTGCGGAGTCCGGCTCTCGGAGTCCACGCCCGCCCGGTCGACCGTGGCCCTCATCTGCCCGCCGCCAGGTCTTCCAGCAGCGTGATGACGGCCGAGTGGTCGAGGCCCCCGCGCCCCTTGGCGCGCAGCGCGCCGAAGAGCTCCTGCACGATCGCGGTGGTCGGGAGCGGCACGCCGAGCGCGCGGGCCGACTCCATGATCAGCCCGAGATCCTTGTAGTGAAGGTCGATCTTGAAGCCCGGGTTGTAGGTGTTCGCCAGATAGTTCGGCGTCTTCTGGTCGAGGCAGCGCGAGCCCGCGAGCCCGCCGCCCAGGGCCTTGAGCGTCAGCTCGCGGTCGAGGCCGGCCTTCTTCGCCAGTGTGAGGGCCTCGCCGAGCGCCGTGAGGTTCAGCGCGACGATGATCTGGTTGGCGAGCTTGGTGAACCCGCCTGATCCGAGGGGTCCGAGGTGCGTGATCGTCTTCCCCATCGCCTGGAAGATGGGCAGCACAGAGTCGAAGGTCGGCTTCTCGCCTCCAACCATGATCGAGAGCGTGCCCTCGATCGCCCCCTTCTCGCCGCCCGAGACCGGCGCGTCGAGGCTCTTCACGCCCTTCGCCTCG
>JACQCN010000007.1 GCA_016201575.1 Candidatus Rokuibacteriota bacterium
GCCGTACCCGTTCGACACGATCCTCATGGGCTTCTCCCTGCTCGGGCACTTCCGGCCGTTCGCGACGGGCGCGCTCTTCCTCTCCGACGTCGGCTTCTTCCTGAGCGTCATCGCCGTCGGCCTATTCCTGAGCGTCCGGGCCCTGGCCAGGCGCTAGCCGCCGATGGACCGCCTCTCCCTCGTCAATACGCTCTGGTTCGCGGGCTGGTGCGCGGCGATCCTCGTCCTCTTCGTCCTCGGCGTGCGGCTGCCCCTCCAGCCCCGCTTCTCGCGGCTCAAGACCCTGCTCTACGTCTGGGGCGTCGTGGTCGGCTCCATCGGCCTCGCGGCGCTCGCCAACGCGGCGCTGTACCTCCACGACGTCCACTTCGACCTCACCCGCGAGCAGGTCTTCACGCCGTCCCGGCAGGCGCTGCGAGTCGTGGAGGGGCTCACCCGCGACGTGACGCTCACGTACTTCTTCCAGTCCCAGGACCAGGACGGCCGCCGGGCCAAGGACATGGTCGAGGTGCTGGCCCGGCGGAATCCCCGCCTCCACGTCCGCACCATCGACCCCGACAAGCAGCCGAGCATCGCCGAGACCTACGGCGTCCGCCTCTACAACGCCGCCGTCGTCGAGGCCGACGGCCGGCGCATCCTCGTGCAGAGCACGGACGAAAACGACATCGCCCTCGGCATCCAGCGCGCGCTCCGGCAGCGCGTGATCACGGTGTGCTTCATCGAAGGCCACAACGAGTACCCGGTCGACAACTTCGAGTTCCACACGCACTTCGAGACGCTGCAGTCGCACAGCCACGGGGAGAGCGGCTCCGCCGTGGTCCAGGCGCCCGGCCACGGGATCGGGCGGATGCGCCGCGCGCTCGAGGCCCAGGGCTACGACGTGCGCAAGGTGATCCTCGCCACGCGTCCAGCGATCCCCGACGACTGCGCCGCCGTCGTCGACGCCAACCCGCGCACCACCTACCTGCCCGGCGAGAGCGGCGCGCTGCTCGCCTACGTCGCCCGCGGCGGGGCGGCGCTCCTCATGTACGACCTCGGCTTCGTCCTCGAGCCGCGCCTGGCCGCCGGGCTCGAGCGGATCGGCCTGGGGCTCGGGCAGGAGGTGGTCGTGGACCCGCTCGACCACTACTCGACGGACCCGGAGATGGTGGCGGTGCCGGTCTACGAGACCCACCCGATCACCCGGAACATCTCGCTCACGTTCTATCCGGGCGTGCGAGCCCTCACGCTCGCCGCGCCGCCCGCCGGCGTGACCGTGACCCCGCTCTTCCAGAGCAGCAAGGACAGCTACGCCAAGCGCGTCGAGCCCGTCGAGCAGCACCGCCTGGGCCGCGAGCCCGCGGCGCCGCCGGCGGCGACCGGAAAGACGGGGCCGCGCCTGCTCGCGGTGGCGGCCGAAGGCCGCTGGCCGGGCGCGCCCGCGGACGCGCGGCCGTTCCGGCTGGTGCTGGTCGGCGACGGCGACTTCGCCAGCAACTCGTTCTTCCCGTATATGGCCAACAGCGACCTCGCGCTCTCGATGGTGCGCTGGCTCGTCCGGGAGGAGCGCGCGACGGCGGTCGCCTCGCGCATCCCGGTGCCGCCGATGGTGCTCCTGACCAAGCGCCAGATGCAGCGCATCTTCCTCACCGTGGAGATCCTGCTGCCGCTCGGCGTCGTGCTCGTGGGCGCGGTCGTCTGGTGGAGGCGGCGGTAGCCCGCTCCCACCGCTGGCCGGCGGCCGCGGCCGCGCTGCTCGCGGTCGGGTTCATCGCGGGCATGCTGTGGTCCGGGCGGGAGCCGGAGAGCCGCTGGCTGGTGAAGTCCGAGGCGGCCGGCGTCCTCGCGGTAGCGCCGGAGCGGATCAGCCGAGTGGAGGTGACGGCCGACGGCCGGCGGCTGACCTTCGTGCGCGGCGCCGGCGGATGGAGCGCCGGGGGCCGCCCCGTGCCCCCGCCGCTCGCGGCCCACCTCGAGAGCTCGCTCAAATTCATGCGCGTGTCGGCGCCCGTCCGCGTGCTCGGGCGCGAGGACTACCGGGGGACGGCGCTCGCCGAGTACGGCCTCGACCCGCCCCGCTACACGGTGTCGCTCTTCGAGGGCGACCGGCTGGCGCTGGAGGCCGGCTTCGGCGTGCCCAATCCGCAGAAGGTCCTGCAGTACATGCGCCTCCGCGGGCGCGACGAGGTCCATCTGATGTCGCGCTTCGTCGGGCATGAGTGGGAGCGCGTCGTGGACGCGGCGGCGCGGTGATGGCCGCGCGCACGCGGCGGCGCGCGCTCGTCGCCGGCCTCGCCGCGGGCTGGATCGGCGCGGCGCTCACGCTCGCGCACGCCCACAGCGGCGGGAGCACCGGCTACGCCGCGATCACCGTGAGCCGGAGCACGGTCCGCTACCGCGTGACGCTCCCGGCCGCTGCGCTCACCTCGCAGATGGCGGAGGATCTCCGCCTCGCCCAGAACGGCAGCGAGCCGGCCCGCGAGCATCTCCTGGACGTCCTCCGGCGGACGATCGTGCTCCGCGGGAACGGCACCCGCTGCGAGCCGGGGCCGGGTGTGGTCGAGCCCTCGGCCTTCGACGCCGCCAGCTTCACGATGCTGGTCGACTTCGCCTGCGGGACCGGCCTGCGGGACCTGCAGATCCACGACGACATCTTCGACGTGCTCGGCCCGAACCACCACACGCTGGCCAAGATCGAGGCGGCGGGCGTGACGCAGCAGTTCGCGTTCACGCCGGAGACCCGCGCCACGCGGGTGGCGCTCGGCGGCGCGGGCGAAGGCGGCCGCGGCACCGCCAGCTTCTTCCTGCTCGGCGTCGAGCACATCCTGAGCGGCTACGACCACCTCCTCTTCCTGCTCGGGCTCCTCCTGCCCGGGGGCGGGCTCCTGGCCCTCACCAAGATCATCACCGCCTTCACCCTCGCCCACAGCGTCACCCTCTCCCTCGCCGTGCTGAACCTCGTCGCCCTGCCCGACCGGCTGATCGAGGCGGTGATCGCGCTCTCGATCGCCGCCGTGGCCGCCGAGAACCTGTTCCTGCAGCCCACGGTGCGGCGGCGCTGGCTGGTGAGCTTCTGCTTCGGGCTGGTCCACGGTTTCGGCTTCTCCTCGGCCCTGCGCGAGCTGGGGCTGCCCACCCACGGCCTCCTCCTCTCCCTCTTCGGCTTCAACGCCGGCGTGGAGGCGGGCCAGGCCCTCGTGGTGGCCGTCGCGCTGCCCCTGCTGGTGGTCCTGCGTCACACGCGGTGGGAGAAGCGCATGGTCCTGAGCTCGTCGCTGGCGATCCTGGTGGTGGGCCTCGTCCTGTTCGTCGAGCGGGCCCTCCTCTGATGCCGCCCTCGGCGTCGGCCTCGTCCCCGTGGTGGCCTGGTTGTCGTCGCCGAGGGGCGGACCTCCTGGGCGGGGCCGGCATCGCGCTGGTCGTGGCCGGAATCATTGGCTCCACCCAGCCCGCCCGTCAAGAGGAGGGTAGGTCTCGGGGCCGCGCCGGCCGCGATCGACCCCCGGTGCCAGATGGCGACTCCCTGGCACGGACGGAGGCGCCGAACAAGGGCTTCGCCCCATCCTCGCCCGCTGACCCGCCGCCGCGGCC
>JACQCN010000168.1 GCA_016201575.1 Candidatus Rokuibacteriota bacterium
GCCAACGACCGTGAATGGCCTGCCATTGATTTTTTGCGCCAGGAAAACGCCGAAGACAGCACCGTAGGCACCGGTCGTCCGCGAGCGCGGACCGTAGACGTTGAACAGGCGCAGCGAAACGGCCGACAACTTGTAGACCTGCGCCCAGTGAAGCACCAGTTCCTCGCCCCGATCGCGGTGCGGCACCTCACGGTCGGCTCCTGGCTGGTCGGCATCGTGCGGGGCCTGGTCGTGTTCGCGCTGCTGGCGGCGCTCGCGTGGTGGGCGTTCGGCTTCGACCCGCTGGCGCCGGGCGTGGGGGCGCTGGCCCTCTTCCTGCTCGGCTGCTTCCTCACCGCGTGGATCGTGGGCGTCCTCGTGTGCGCGCTCGTGATGCTCTTCGGCACCCGCGCGGAGGCCTCGGCGTGGGCCACGGTGAACCTCGTGCTCGTGCTGGCGGGCATCTACTACCCGGTGTCGGTGCTGCCCGCGCCGGCGGCGGGGATCGCCGCCGCGATCCCGCTCACCTACTTCCTGGACTCCTACCGGTCGCACTTCGGCTTCGCGGCCGAGTTCGCGGCGCCGCTCGCCCGGGGGCTCGGGCTCTCGGCGCTCTACATCGCGCTCGCCCACCTCGCCCTGCGCGCCGCCATCGACCGCACGCGCCGGACCGGCCTGCTGCTCAAGATGTCGGAGTGACTCCTCGCACCCGAACGGAGCGATCATGGACGACTCGATCTCGGCCGGCTTCGCCAAGCTCTCGCCCACCGTGCTCTGCGACGTCCTTACCCGCGACCGCGTGATGGACCTGGGCATCCGGCCGCTCTGGCCGGACATGCCCCGCGTGGCCGGTCCCGCCTATCCCGTCCGCTGCCCGCCGGGCGACAACCTGATGCTCCACGCCGCCATCTATCGCGCGCAGCCGGGCTCGATCCTCGTGGCCCAGGGCGGCGACACCGCCTACGCCCTCGCCGGCGGCAACGTGTGCGCGGTGGCGCAGAAGCGGGGCATCGTCGCCTTCGTCCTCGACGGGGTGATCCGCGACGTGGCCGAGGCCCGCGCGATGCGCTTCCCGCTGTTCGCTCGCGGCGTGGTGCCGTTTCCCGGCGCCAAGGACGCGCTCGGCGTGCTCGGCGGGCCCGTCCGCTGCGGCGGCGTCGAGGTCACGCCGGGCGACATCGTGGTCGCCGACGAGGAGGGGATCGTAGTCGTGTCGGCCGCCCGCGCCCGGGAGGTCCTCGCCGGAGCCCAGGCCAAGGCGGCGAAGGAGGCGACGCAGAGCCTGGAGGAGTGGGAGAAGGCCCACCGGGCGCGAGTGGAGGAGATTCTCCGGCAAAAGCGGTTCGCGGGATAACTCAATTGGGGACCGAGTCGCTTACCTTGGGCTGACGATGCTCGACCGCATCAGGGTCGATCCGGGAGTGTGTGATGGCAAGGGCCGCCGCCGTCGACGCTGTTCGCCGCGTAGGACTCCTCCCCGTCGTGTTCCGCTCAGGTGTGGTGACGTCCGTCGTGGTGTGTCCGTGCCCCCCGTCACGCAGTCCGCGCACCCCGCCGCCTCGCGCTCTCAGGGGCTCGAGCGCCTCCGACGGAACCGCGCGACCGGGGTTGCAGGCGGCTCGGGAGCGGGGTGCCTCTGCACCTTGGGCCGGTCTCGGCCAC
Source organism: Candidatus Rokuibacteriota bacterium (assembly GCA_016201575.1). Lineage (GTDB taxonomy): Bacteria > Methylomirabilota > Methylomirabilia > Rokubacteriales > CSP1-6 > AR9. The sequence goes on from JACQCN010000168.1 coordinate 1,642, forward strand.
TCCCGCCTCAGGAAAAGGTTGTGGGGGCCTGCTCGCGAGATGGGCTTTATACTCTCTCTCCTCTCGAGGCCGCCGGGCGCCGCGCGCGTGGAGTGAGATCTCAGGCACTGAGACGGTTTGTCAGGGTAAGCTATTGGATCAAGGCGAGGTGATGATGAACGAAGTGATCTTCGTCGTCGAAGAGGCGCCCGAAGGTGGCTTCACAGCGCGGGCCGTCGGGGAGTCGATCTTCACGGAGGCCGATAGTCTCGAGACGCTCCATGCAAACGTTCGGGACGCCGTGCGCTGCCATTTCGACGACCAGCACATGCCCAGGCTGATCCGGCTGCACTTCACTCGGGATGAAATCATCGCTGTATGAAAGTCCCCCGCGACCTCGCGGGGAACGACCTCGCCGTTGCGCTTCGCGTTCTCGGGTACCACGTGACTCGCCAGACAGGGAGCCATCTGCGCCTCACGACCACCGAGCGGGGTGAGCATCACGTGACCGTCCCGCGGCACGGGGCACTTCGCGTTGGGACTCTTGCGGGGATTCTCGCTGACGTCGCGACGCACTTCAGCATGAGTCGCGACGAATCGATGGCCACGCTCTTCGGAGTCGAGTGAATTACGGCCAACGAAGACCTTCTTCGAAGGTGGTGAGGGCCCCAGGCACCTCTTCGAGATCCGCGAGTTGGACTTCTCGGGGGACCTGTTCGCCGCGCCTTTAGCGGGCCAGTGGTTCAGGCTGGCTGCGTGGACGATCACGCCGCAGCGTGATGAGCACGGCGTAGAGGACGTGGTTTCCCTTGCGGTCCCGCTCGGCGGCGGCCTGGATCCAGCTCTTCGACGACCGGCGCCGTTCAGGTAGAACTTCAAGCCCGCACCCCGCCGCGACACCGCGGCCAGCTCCTTCCCAACGCCGATCTCAGTCGAGATCACCGGTTCAGGAACTTCAGCACGCTTCCGGCGATACCGGCGGGGTCGAGGCCGTGCTTGGCGTAGAGGCTCCCGGCATCGCCGGACTCGCCGAAGCCCTGGACGCCGAGCCGCTTGAGCGGGGTGGGGAGGACCTCGGACAGGAGCTCGGCGACGGCGCCCCCGAGCCCGCCCGCGAGAGAGTGGTCCTCGACCGTCACCACGTGCCCTGTCTTGCCCGCCGAGCCGAGGATCAGGTCCTCGTCGAGCGGCCTGATGCTGGCGACGTTGATCACCTCGGCCCGCACGTCCCCGGCGGCGAGCCGCCGGGCGGCCTCGAGCGCGTTGAAGACGGTGCCCCCGGAGGCGAGCACCGTGACGTCGGTGCCCGGCTGGAGCACGACGGCCTTGCCGAGCTGGAAGCGATAGCCGGGCGGCGAGACCGCTTCGAGGCTCTGGCGGGTGAGGCGGAGGTAGAGCGGGCCCTGGTGCTCGACCGCGCAGGCCACCGCCTGCTTGGTCTCCGCCTCGTCGGCGGGCTGGATGATGGGGATGTCCGGCAGCGCGCGGAGGCACGCGATGTCCTCGAGCCCCATCTGGCTGTAGCCGTCCTCGCCGATGGCGATGCCCGCGTGGGTGCCCACGATCTTGACGTTGGCGCTGGTGTAGGCGACGGAGACGCGGATCGTCTCGAAGCGACCGACGACGAAGCAGGCGAAGGAGCAGACGAAGGGGACCTTGCCCGTGAGGGCCAGGCCCGCGCCGATGCCGAGCATGTTGGACTCGGCGATACCGACGTTGAAGGCGCGGTCCGGGTAGGCCCTGGCGAAGCTCGCCGTCATGGTGGACTTGGAGAGGTCGGCGTCGACGGTGACGATGCGATCGTCCTTCGCGGCCAGCTCCAGGAGGGCTTCCCCGAACGCGGCGCGGCTGGCTTTGGCCGGCATCACTTCTTCTCCAGGCGCCCCAGCTCGGCGGCGAGCTCGGCGGTCGAGCGGTCGGTCTTCAGGTAGTCGGGCCAGGCGGCCTCGCTCACGCCGAGGATCTCGCGGATGGCGCGGATCGCCTCCGCCGGCTTCGGCGCCTTGCCGTGCCACTCGGGGTCGTTCTCCATGAAGGAGACGCCCTTGCCCTTGACGGTGTGGGCCACGATGAAGGTCGGCTTGCCGCGGGTGGCCTCGGCCTGGTCGAGCGCTTTGTCGATCTGCGCGACGTCGTGGCCGTCGATCTCCAGCACGGGCCAGCCGAAGGCCCTCCACTTCTCCACCACGGGCTCAAGGTCCATGATCTTCTTCACGAGCCCGTCGAGCTGGATCCGGTTGTAATCGAGGATCACGCACAGGTTGTCCAGCGGGTGCGTCGGCTGGCCGAGCTTCGGCGCCGACATCGCGGCCTCCCAGACCTGGCCTTCCTGGGTCTCGCCGTCGCCGAGGATGCAGTAGACGCGGGCGGGGGAGCCGGCCAGCCGGAGGCCGAGCGCCATCCCGATCGAGATCGAGAGGCCCTGGCCGAGGGAACCCGTCGCCGCCTCGATGCCGGGGAGCGCCACGCGGTCGGGATGGCCCTGGAGCGGCGACCCGAGCTTGCGGAGCGTGATCAGCCGCGACTCGGCGAAGAAGCCCGCCCGCGCCATCACGGCGTAGAGGGCGGGGACGCAGTGTCCCTTGGAGAGCACGGCCCGGTCGCGATCGGGCCAGTCCGGGCGCCGGGGATCGACCCGGAGGCGGTTGAAGAAGAGCGTGGTGAGGATGTCGATCACCGAAAGCGAGCCGCCGGGGTGTCCGGAGCCCGCGTGGGCCAGCATGCGGATGATCTGCACCCGGCACGCGGTAGCGATCGCCTCGAGCTGTACGACGTCCGGCTGGGCCATCAGGGAAGCTCCTCCATGAAGCCGGCGATCTCGTCCACGTGGATGCCCGCGCAGGCGATCTCCGGCGTGCCGTCCGTGGAGCCGTTGTCC
>JACQCN010000138.1 GCA_016201575.1 Candidatus Rokuibacteriota bacterium
GACGGGTGTGTCCGCAAGAACGGGCATCTCACCCTGACGACGAGCTCGCGGGCCCTTGGCGAAGAACTGCAGATCATGCTGCTCGCGCTCGGAGTCCCCGCGCAACTCCGACACGACATCGCCGCGTCGGGATTCGAGAGCTACCAACTGTCCCCCTGTACAAAGGCGGGATTCCGGGCGTTTCGAGAGAAGATCGGCTTCATCGCCGGGAAGAAGGCGGCGAGACTGGCCGCGGTCAGCGACTCGAAGATCTTCGTCAAAGGCGAGACCATTCCCAATCAACGCAAACGGGTGCGCGCCTGGTACAAGGCGCTTTCCGGAGGCTCGAAGGGCGGGGTCAAGAGCCACTTCGACGGCTTGGTCAACAGAGTAACGTTCCCGCGGCAGCTCAGTCGGCAGGGCCTGATCAACATAATGAAGAAGTCGGCGGCCTTCCCTCCGTTCTTCGAGGAACTGGCCGCGCAAGAGTTCTTCTTCGTCCGTGTCGTCGAAATCCGTTCTGCCGGTGTGCGCCGCGTGTACGACCTGACCGTCCCGGACAAGCATGTGTACCTTGCCAACGGTTTCGTCTCGCATAATAGTGGCGGGGGCACGGGTTTCGCGTTCTCGCGGCTCCGCCCCAAGGACGACGTGGTCGCCTCGACGGGCGGCCGGGCGTCGGGACCGGTGTCCTTCCTGCGCGTGTTCAACGCGGCGACCGAGGCCGTCAAGCAAGGGGGCACCCGGCGCGGCGCCAACATCATGGGGATCCTGAGGGTCGACCATCCCGACGTCCTGGAGTTCATCGAGTGCAAGCTCGACGGCGGCATCACGAACTTCAACATCTCCGTGGCGGGGACGGACGCCTTCATGGACGCGCTGTACAAGGGGCAGGAGTACGACCTCATCAACCCCCACACGGGCGAGGTCAGGGATCGTCTGAGCGCGCAGGAGGTCTTCAACCGCATCGTGCGCGCGGCATGGCGCACCGGCGATCCCGGGATGGTGTTCATCGATCGGATCAACGCGAGCCCGGCCAACCCCACGCCCGAAATCGGCATGATCGAGGCGACCAACCCCTGCGTGACGGGCGACACGCTGGTGGCGACGCCGGCGGGGTGGCGCCAGGCCGCGACGATCCGTCCCGGCGATCTCATCGAGACCGTCAACGGCCCGCGCCCGGTCGAGCGCGTCGAGGTCTACGAGACGACGCCGGTCTTCCGCGTGCTGTTTTCTGACGGAGGCGCGCTGCGGGCTACCGCCGGTCATCAGTTCTACGTGCACCGGGAGGATCGCGGGCTCGCCCCGATCCGGCTGGATCGGTGCCGACCCGGCGATGCCGTCCAGACGTTCCGGGAAGGCCTTTCCGGCCGCGCGAAGATCCTGAGCATCGAGCGCGCCGGGATAGAGACGACGTACGACCTCTACGAGCCAGAGACGGATACGTGGATCACCGAGGGCTACGTGAGCCGAGGGTGCGGGGAGCAACCCCTCCTGGGGAACGAAGCGTGCAACTTGGGCTCCCTCAACGTGTCGAAGTTCGCGCGGCAAGCGGCCGATGGCTCCTGGACGATCGACTGGGAGGAGATGGAGCGGATCATCCGCCTCTCCGTCCGCTTCCTCGACGACGTGATCGAGATGAACCCGTACCCGCTGCCGGTCATCGACGCCACCGTCAAGGCCAACCGGCGGATCGGTCTCGGCATCATGGGGTGGGCGGACCTGCTGTTCATCATGGGCATTCCGTACGGCAGCGAGGAGGCCATCGACCTGGCTGCCCAGCTCATGGTCTTCGTGAAGGAGAAGGCGCACGACCAGTCGGCCCGGCTCGCCGAGGAGCGGGGGCCGTTCCCGAACTGGAGCCGGTCGATCTACAAGCAGGGCCGCCCCATGCGGAACTCGACCGTGACCACCATCGCGCCCACCGGCACGATCTCGATGATCGCGGGCTGCTCGTCGGGCGTCGAGCCGATCTTCGCGCTGGCCTTCGAGCACCGGGTGAAGCAGGGCGACCGCGAGCGCGTCCTGACCTTCGTCAACGAGACCTTCGAGGCGATCGCCCGGCGCGACGGGTTCTACTCCGAGGCGCTCATGCAGGAGATCGCCCGGCGCGGCACGCTGCACGACATCCCGGGGCTGCCGCCGAAGGCCGCCGAGGTGTTCAAGACCGCCCACGAGATCCCCTACGAGTGGCACGTGCGGCACCAGGCGGCGTTCCAGCGCTACACCGACAACGGCGTCAGCAAGACCATCAACCTGCCGAACGCCGCCACCGAGGAGGACGTGGCCAGCGCCTACCGGCTGGCCTGGGAGCTCGGCTGCCTCGGCATCACGGTCTTCCGCGACGGCTGCAAGGGCGAGCAGGTCCTGAACGTCGGGGTGACCGCGAAGAAGGAGAAGGAGGCGCTGGCGGCCATCCCGGCCAGCACGAAGAGCCAGGCCGTCATCAAGCCGCGGCCCCACAGCCTCACCGGCGCCACCTACCGGATGGAGACGCCCATCGGCACCGCGTTCATCACGGTCAACGAGACCGAGGACAAGGAGCCGTTCGAGGTGTTCGTGCAGGTCGGGAAGGGCGGGTCGGACACGATGGCGGTGGCCGAGGCGCTCGGGCGCCTGATCTCACTCGTGCTGCGGCTGCCGTCGCCGTTCTCGGCGCGACGCCGGCTCGCGGAGATCATCAGCCAGCTCTCGCGCATCGGCGGCGGGCAGCCCACCGGCTTCGGGCCGTCGAAGGTGCTGTCCCTGCCGGACGCACTGGCCCGCACGCTGGCCGAGCACATCGGGCAGATCAAGGCCGCCGGCGCCTCGCCCGTCGCCGACGGGACGGGCAAGCGGATCGGTGACCTGTGCAAGGAGTGTGGCCAGGCGACCTTCATCTACGAGGAAGGCTGCAAGAAGTGCCTCTCT
>JACQCN010000139.1 GCA_016201575.1 Candidatus Rokuibacteriota bacterium
CAGTCGCCGGCGACGAAGAGCGCGCCGCAAACCTTCGGCGAGAGTGCCGGCTCCCGGCGGCGGGTCTCGTCCTCGTCGAGCAGCTCGACGCCGAACTCCTCGACGAGCGGCCCGGCCAGGCCGGTCTCCACCGCTTCGCCAGCGTGGTGAAGCGGGTAGAGCGTGCCCCGCCGCACCAGCTCCACGTCCACGCCCGTGCGCGCGCGCAGGTCGTCGGCCACCGCCGGGTAGAGCCGCCAGCTCGCGATGGCCAGGTCCTGGAGCTGCGTGCGCGGCCCGCCGCCGAGCGCGGTCAGCATGCCCGCCGCCGCGCCCGAGGCCTCCCCGCCCGGCCTCCCGCGCTCGAAGAGCGTGACGCGCGCGCCCGCGCGGGCCAGCGCGTCGGCCGTCGCGCAGCCGATGATGCCCCCGCCGATCACGAGGACCTTCACGCCAGCGCCTCCAGGAAGCGCTTGGTCGCGTCGCGCGCCGAGTCGGCGCCGAGGATCGCGGAGATCACGGCGACGCCGCCGGCCCCGGCCGCGCGCACCTCGGGCACCCGCGGGGGCGTGATCCCCCCGATCGCGAGCACGGGAATCCGCACCGACTCGACGACGCGGGCGAGGGCGTCGAGGCCCTGCGGCGGGCCGTAGCGCCGCTTGGACGCCGTGTCGTAGACCGGGCCGAACACGACGAACTCCGCGCCGTCGCGCTCGGCCTCGACCGCCTCGCTCGCGCGATGCACGGAGACGGCGATGGCGAGCCCGGGCGCGTCCTCGGGCACGATCACGAGGGCGTGCGGGCGGTGAAGGCCGTCGGCGCCGACCTCGAGGGCGACCTCCACGTTGCTGTTCACGAAGAGCCGCGCGCCGGCCCGGCGCGTCAGCTCACGGAGCGGGCGGCAGAGCGCGGCCAGCGGGGCGGGCGCCAGGTCCTTCTCCCGGACCTGGAGCAGGCGCAACCCGGCGTCGAGGCACTCCGCGACGACCTCCGTCAGCTCCCGCCCGCGGGTGGCGTGCCGGTCGGTGACGAGGTAGAGGGCTAGGGCGCCCAATCCGGCACGCCCTCGAGCGGCGAGGACGCGGTGGCGTAGAGCTTCTTCGGGATGCGGCCGGCCTTGAAGGCCAGGCGCCCGGCCTCGACCGCGAGCCGCATCGCCGTGGCCATCGCCACCGGGTCCTTCGCCCCCGCGATGGCGGTGTTCATCAGCACGCCGTCGCAGCCGAGCTCCATCGCCACGGCGGCGTCCGAGGCCGTCCCCACCCCCGCGTCGACGATCACCGGCACCGTGACCGTCTCCAGGATGATCTTGATGTTGTACGGGTTGCGGATGCCGAGCCCAGAGCCGATGGGCGCGCCGAGCGGCATCACCGCGGCCGCCCCCGCGTCCTGGAGCTTTCGCGCGAGCACGGGGTCGTCGTTCGTGTACGGCAGGACGGTGAAGCCCTCGCGGGCCAGGATCTTCGCCGCCTCGAGCAGGCCCGCCACGTCCGGGAAGAGCGTGCGCGAGTCGCCGATGACCTCGAGCTTGACCAGGTCCCCGAGCCCCGCCTCGCGCCCGAGGTACGCGGTGCGGATCGCCTCGTCGGCGGTGTAGCAGCCGGCCGTGTTCGGCAGGAGCGTGTAGCGCGTGGGATCGATGAAGTCGAGGATCGAGGTGCCGGAGCCAGGCAGGCTCACGCGCCGGACCGCCACCGTGACGATCTCCGATCCCGAGGCCTCGATCGCCTCCCGCATGATCTCGTTCGAGCTGTACTTGCCCGTGCCGACGATCAGCCGCGACCTGAACTCCCGCCCGCCGAGAACCATTGGATTGTCCATGCCTATCCTCCGCCCATCGGATGCACGATCTCGAGCCGGTCGCCGTCCCGGAGCAGCGTCGTGACGTACGCGGACCTCGGCGCCACCTCGCGGTTCACCGCGACGGCGGTGAACTCGCGCTTGACGCGGAGGCGCGCGAGGAGGGCTTCGAGGTTCGTGCCCTCCTCCACTTCCATCGGCTGGCCGTTGACGGTGACCTGCATCGCCCCCACAAAACAAAAAAGGACCGCGGGTGCGGTCCTTCACCGGGCCGCGTTCCCTCCGCTGGAATTATCCAGATCAGGTTCGAGGGGTCCCGGGCCGCACCCGGTTCTCAGGAGTCCTCCCCCCGCGGCACCGA
>JACQCN010000157.1 GCA_016201575.1 Candidatus Rokuibacteriota bacterium
CGGCCGCCGGCGCCGCTCGCCGCCCCGGTCCGCGACGGGCTCGCCGCGCTGATCCGCGCTCGGAGCGCGCCCGCGCTCGCCGGCCAGATCCACGAGATCGTCGGATCACTCGGGATGGAATGGGCGGGGCTGACCGGCGATCTGGTGGCGCTCGGCGACGGGGTCCGGTTCGCGTGGCGCCTCTACGACGCGGGCGCGGCCCGGGCCGCCGCCGCCGCGTTGCCGGCCGAGCGCCTCGGCGCCGGCCTCGCCCTCCTGAGCGAGATGGCGGGGCTGATCGGCGACGCCGTCCGCGGGCGCGCCCAGGCGGCGCTCACCCGCCTGCCGCCGGGCGACCAGCAAGCCGCGCTCGCCAGCCCGGGCGCCACGCCCGACACCGCGGCGCTCATCGCGACCGGGGCCAGCGCTCTCACGCAGGAACTCGCCAGGCGCCCGCCCGATTAAATTAACAGCCCGTGGTGAAAGTCGCTGAGAACGTGTCTCCGCCATGTGGACCCCTCGGAAATCGGCCAATTCCGTGAGATTCCTCGAGTCCCAACTGCCGTCGAAGACTTTCGCCACGGGCTGTTAACCCGTCCGAGCGCCGGCTCCGCCGGCGCACCGATGGGGGAGATGCTCGAAGGGGCCGTCGAAGCCCCCTTCGACTCAGAGTTTGTGAATCAATCGGGAGTTCACGTTGCGGACCCCCGCTTTTGCTGGGCTTTTCGGATGAGCTTCCGCCGTTCCGGGGATATTTTCACAACCCCTCAGGCTATGACGTGGGCGAGCGTCCAGATGTTGAAGACGATGAAGGCGGCGATGGACACCGCGGAGAGGACGAAGTAGCCGATCCAGATCCCCTCCTGCCGGGTGAACGCGCGGCGGTCGGCCAGGTGGCGCCAGAAGTTGTCGCGCACGAAGCGCACCGCGTCGTGCTTGAGCGTGGGCAGCCCCAGGATGTCGACGAGCACGTGATAGCCGTCCATCTCGATGAAGCAGAACGGGTAGAGGCTCAGCACGAAGGCCTGCATCTGGATGAGGCCGGAGGCCGCGGCGAAAGCCTGCGTGAAGCCGTGGGGCAGGCGGGCCGCCAGCGAGAACCACGCGCTGCCGAGGACGAGGTGGAGCAGGGTGCCCGACACCGCCGTCACCACCCGCGCCCGGCGGCTGGCCATGAAGATGTCGGTGACGTCGACGTAGAAGGTCGGCACGAACCCGTGCAGGATCGTGAAGCCGAACTCCCGCACGCGGCGGTCATAGTGCACGAGGGCCAGGCCGTGGACGACCTGGTGGGCAGCCACGGTCAGGAAGAACAGAAACTTCACGCTGAGGATCGCGGCAACGGGGTGCTGGCCGAGCGGCGCGGCGACCGAGGCGGCCTGCCGCCAGAGCGGGACGCTCGCCGCAAAGCCCGCGACCGTGAGCAGCGCGCAGCCGACGACGGTGGGCGGCGTGAAGAGGACCCATCCGCCCCGGCGGTAGAGCCGCTCGAAGAACGGCTGCACGCGGCGGCTGCTCACGGTCACGCGCTCGAGCCCCCGCAGCACGGCTTCCAGCCCCCGGAGGATCGGGTTGCGGCGATTGCGGGCCAGCGCCTCGCGCAGACGCGAGGAGGGCCGCATGGTGAGGAAGCCGCCCTGCCGGAGCTTGGTGATGAGATGGGGGATCACGTCGAAGTCGAACGTCCCGAAGCGCAGCACGTACGCCGTGGCCATCTCCTGCAGCGACGTGTTGCCGTCCATCTGCTGCCACAGGAAGCGCTCCGGCTCGGAGAGCAGCAGGTAGCGGTCGGTGGCCTTGTTGCGGAGGACGTAGGTGACCTTGCGGTCGACCCCGGGGGGCATCTGCGCCATCTCGCACTGCCCTTCCTCGAGGCGCAGGGGCCGGAGCTGCAGGTACGCGAGCGCGCTCGGGACCTCGCGGACCTCGAAGCCATCCTCGCCCTCCGAGCGCACGAGCAGCTCGATCCGGGCGCGGCGGCCGCCCGTCCGCTCGCTCACCGGCTCTCGACGTCCAGCCCGGTCGCCTCCAGACCCCAGCGGGTGACCTCGGCGACCAGATTCCCCGACTCCCGGAGGCGATGGATGAACGCCTGCACCAGGCTCTCGAAGAAGGCCGCCGCCGCCCGCGGGCTCACCTCCACGAGCTGCTGGAGGCTCTCGCGGTCGAGGCAGAGGAGCACGGTGTCGGCGTCGGCTTGCACCGTCGCCGAGCGCGGCGCCCGGTCGAAAAGGCTCATCTCGCCGAAGAACTCCCCGGGGCCCATGCGCGCGAGGACCTGCTCGACGCGCCCCGTGATCGGCTTGGAGATGATGATGCTGCCGGAGCGGATCAGGAACATCTCCTGCCCGGCGTCGCCCTCCCGGAAGAGTACCTCGCCCTTCCGGAGCTTGCGCTCGCGCAGGCGCGAGACGAGCGAGAGCAGGTGCGGCTCCGCGAGCTCCCTGAAGAGGCTGACCGTCCGCAGGAACGAGACGACGGGGGAGCTGGCCACGGGGGCTCCCGGCTCAGGTGGCCAGGCGGCGGACCATCGCAGACTGGAAGGCCCCGGAGCGCCGGGTCGGCGGCGTCGCCACGAGGCGACGGACAGCCTGCAGCACCGCCGCGCGCTCGTTGTCGTCGAGCTCGTACCCGGCGAGGGTCGGCTCGGGCGCGCGTACGAGCGTGTCGAGGAACTCCGGGTCGACCATCGCCCGTCCCACCAGCTCCCGCATGCCCGGCTTCTGCATCCCCACTCCCTCCGTCAGCGAGAGCCCTTGTATAGCACGTTTGGCCGTCGCGTGCCGGACCGTCTTCGGGCGCGGCCACCGGCGTCAGGCGAGCGGCAGGCGCGCGGCGACGAGGGCCTGGCGGATCGCCGCGCGCTCGCCCGGGCTGACCGGCGTCAGCGGCGGGCGCACGTAGGCGTGGGGGATCCGCCCCAGGAGCACGAGCGCCTCCTTCATCCGGTTGTGCATGTCGACGAACGGCGGCGCGTAGAACACGCGCACCAGCGGGTCCAGGCGGTCGTTGATCGCCCGCGCGGACTCCAGGTCGCCCTTCTGGCAGGCCGCGAACAGCTCGGCCTGGAGGTCGGCCACGACGCTGCCCATGCCCGAGATGGCCCCGTCGGCCCCGAGCAGGAAAGTCGACATCAGCGACATCGTGAAGGACGAGAGCACCGCCACGGGTCGCCCCGTCGCCCGCAGCGCCCGCAGGTTCCGCTCGAAGGCGACGATGTCGTTGGACCAGTCCTTGACCCCCCGCACCGTCGGGATCTCGGCCAGTTTCGCGAGCGTCTCCGGCGTGTAGCCGATGCCGGAGGCCGGGGGGTACTCGAAAACGACGATCGGAATGTCGACGGCGGCGGCGATCTCCGAGAAGTGCCGGAGCGCCATCTCGGGCTTGAGCTGGGCGCCCCACATGAAGAGCGTCGGCGGGAAC
>JACQCN010000235.1 GCA_016201575.1 Candidatus Rokuibacteriota bacterium
AGCCCCTCCACCGTCTCGATGTCGAACGCATAGTTGGCCTCGGCCGTCACCAGCGCCCGCTCCCGCTCGACCTCGCTCACGCCTTCCTGCTGGATCCGCTGGACCTCGGCGAGGACCGCGCGCTCCGCCTTGTCCAGGTTCTCCGCGTCGAGCCGGGCCGTCACCGACACGTGCCCTCCGAACTGCCGCGTCACGTACCCGGCCTCGATCGTGCTCACCAGCCCCGCCCGGTCCCGCACCCCGACGTTGAGCCTCGAGCTCGGGGAGTCGCCGAGGATGTAGGTCAGGAGGTCGGTCGCCGAGACGTCCTCCTCCGCGACCGAGGGCGCCCGCCACACCATCCCGAGGTACGCCTGCTTCTCCGGTCGCGGGATGTCGGCGACCCGCCCGCCGGGGTCCGGCTGGGGCGGCATCGCGGCGCGCTCCGGCGCCGATCCCGTGAACCGCCCGAAGGTCCGCTCCGTGACCGCGCGGATCTGCCCCGGCTCCACCGCGCCGACGACGACGAGGACCATGTTGGCCGGCACGTAGTGCTTCTTGTAGTAGCGCGCGAGCTGCTCGCGCGTGAGCGCCTTGATGATCTCCGGCGTGCCCAGCACCGGCTGCCCGTACGGGGTCGGCGCGTAGGCGACCTCCGACAGCCGCCGCTGCAGGAACCGGTCCGGGTCGTCCTGCGTGAGCCGCACCTCGTCCAGCACGACCTGCCGCTCCCGGTCCAGCTCCGTCTGGTCGAACGTCGCGTTCACCGCGATGTCCGCCAGCAGCTCGATCCCCTCCGCCGCGTGATCCGCGGGCAGCACCACGTCGAAGTGGGTGAAGTCGTAGGACGTGAAGGCGTTGCTCTGTCCGCCCACCCCTTCGATCATCCGGTCGATCGACCCGGGCGGCCGCGTCGCCGTCCCCTTGAACAGCATGTGCTCGAGCATGTGGGACAGCCCCAGCTCGTCCGGCGCCTCGTCTCGCCCGCCCACCCGGAACCACACCTGCAGCGCCACCACGTCGCTCGCGCGGTGCTCCTGCGTGATCAGCACGACGCCGTCGGGGAACACGTGGCGCTGCGGGCGCGACCCGGCGGCCTGGGCGTGAGCCGGGAGGACCGGGACGAGGAGGGCGCAGGCGGAGATGACGATCGCGACCAGGATCAGTACGCGATACGGACGCATTTCCGGTGGAGCGTATCACCAAACCCCGCGGGACGCGAGAAACGCGCGCGCCCTTCCTGCGGGGGCTCGGCTATGATGGTCGGCGATGACGCTCCGCTGGCGCGCCTGGCTTCTCGCCGCCCTGCTGATCGGCGGCGGGGCGGCCCCGGCCGAGGCCCAGGTCTTCCTGGCGTCCCGGCCCCATCCCGACTTCGCGATCGGTCCCCTCTTCATCCGGGCCACCGTCGCCCCCGACCTGGGCCCCGTCCTGATCGACGTGCTGTGGAGCCTGGAGATCCCGGCGACGCGGAGCGCGCTCGAGCTCGAGCAGGACCTTTACCTGATCTGGCCCGGCGAGGTCAGCGGCCTCACCACTCCGGGCGACCCCGACCGCGCCCTCGCTCGTTACGTCGAGCAGCGCGGCTTCACGGCGCTCTCCGAAGGCCGGCTCCCGCTCTACGCCCGGAGCCTCTACCAGATGGGCCATCATCAGCCGCCGGAGCCGGTGGGCGGCGGCGCGCCGTTCGTGACGTTCGTGCAGACGGGGACCGCCCTCGGCCTCACCTCACCGGCCACCTTCATCCGCATTCCCTGGACCCCGCGGGTCGCGAACCGCGCCTGGCTCGTGGACCTGCAGATGCGCATCGGCGGCCTGATCAAGCCGCGCAAGGCGAACTGGATCGAGGACGCCTTCTGGGGGAAGCGCCACCTCTTCGGGCTCACCTACCACGACGTGCGCCCGCGGGCGGTCTTCCCGCTCTACTTCGAGCACCGCGACCGCGTGATCCGTCTCGGGGAGGCGCCGGCGGAGCTGATCGTGAACTTCGCCGACGCCGATCACCTGAAGATCGACGAGGTCGTCCCGGCGTCGGGCCGGCGGCAGCTCAGCGAGTCGCTCGAGAGCACGGAGGTCGTCTCGCTGTTCCTCGACAAGTCGCAGGGGATCACCGCCCAGCAGCTCACGGTCCAGTTCGGCTACTTCTCGGGGCTCCAGGCGCTGGCGCCGGTGGTCATCCCGCTGGTCTTCTTCATCCTCGGCAACCTCGCGGGGCCGCTGCTCCAGCGGCTCGCGCGCGGCGCGGCCCGCGGCGTGGCCGCCCGCGTGCAGCTGGGACGGCCCCGGGAGCACCCGCGCTCGCGGCGGACCGGCGTCGTCCTCGGGCGCGACCTGCTCGCGCAAGTCGTGCCGGGCCAGACCCGGTACGACGACGTGCTCCGCCTCTGCGGCCCCGACCCCGAGCGTCACGAGCGCCTGGCCACGCCCGGGCGGGAGACGCTCGTCTACCGCGGGCGGCGCATCGTGCCCCAGCGCAACCGCACGTTCGGGTGGCTCACGACGGTGAGCCGCTGGGAGCTCGAGGACCACACCACGGAGATCGAGATCGAGGACGGCGTGGTCCGCGACGTCCAGGCGCACGTCCGCCGCACGCGCCTGTCCGGCCCCGAGGCGCCGGCGTCCTAGCGCGGATCATTCACGAACGTCGACGCCCAGCGGCGGGCGGGTCCTGGCGCGGCAGGCAGGCCCGTCCGTCCTCGGTCGATACCCCACTCGGGCTCCAGGGGCCGCCCGGCGCCGCCCGCAAACCCGTCAGTGGGTCAGGTGGTAGGGGACGTCGGTGACGATGACGTCCTTGCGGAACAGGAGCGCGCCCTTGATGAGGAGCGCCGTCTGATTGTGCATCAGGTGCTGCCACCAGTGGGCGGGGATGAACTCGGGGATGACGATCGTCACCACGCGCCGCACCTCCCCCTGCTGCTCCTGGAGGTGGTCGATGTACTCGAGCAGCGGCGTGAGCAGCGACCGGTAGGGGGACGTGAGGATGACCAGCGGCACGCCCATCCCCCACTTCGTCCATTTCTCCTCGATCTTGCGCGTGAGGGCCGGGTCGGTCTCCACGTAGACGGCCTTCGCCTCGGGCGACAGCAGCCTCGCGTACTGCACGGCGTTGACGACGCCGCGGTGGACGTCGCCGATCGGGACCAGCACGGTGTGGCGGATCGTCGGCGGCCCGCCGTATCCGTCCAGCGAGAGCTGGTCGGCGACGAGCGCGTAGTGGCGGTTCACCTTCTGGAAGACGACCACCAGGATCGGGACCAGGATCACCACGATCCACGCGCCGTGGGTGAACTTGGTCGCCGCGATGACCACGGTGACGACGGCGGTGAGGCAGGCGCCGGCGCCGTTGATGGCCAGCCGCCAGCGCCAGCCGCTCGTCCGCTTCATCTGCCAGAGCCGCACCATGCCCGCCTGCGAGAGCGTGAACGAGATGAACACGCCCACGGCGTAGAGCGGGATCAGCGCGTGGGTGTCGCTGCGGAAGACGATGACGAGCAGGGCGGCGAGGGCGGCCAGGATCCCGATGCCGTTGGAGAACACGAGCCGGTCGCCCCGCTTCAGGAACTGCCGCGGGGCGTAGTGGTCCCGGGCCAGGAAGAAGGCCAGTCGCGGGAAGTCGGCGAAGGAGGTGTTGGCGGCGAGCACCAGGATGAGCGTGGTGGCGGCCTGGAGCAGGTAGTAGAAGGCGCCCTCGCCGAAGATCCCGCGGGCGAGCTGGGAGACGACGGTCTCGTGCTCGAGCGGGGCGACGTGGAAGGAGGCGGCGAGCACGGTGACGCCCAGGAACAGGACGGCGAGGATCCCCGCCATCCACCGCAGCGTGACGGCCGCGTTCCGCCACTCCGGCTCCTTGAAGGCGGGCACGCCATCGGAGATCGCCTCCATGCCGGTCAGCGCCGTGCAGCCGGAAGCGAACGCGCGGAGCACCAGGAACCAGGACAGCGTGGCGACGGGCTCCACCGCGCGGGCCGTGAGCGGCTCGATCTCGCCGCGGAACAGCCGGTAGAGCCCGACGGCCACGAGGACCGAGAAGGTGGCGATGAACAGGTAGGTCGGGACCGCGAAGAGGCGCCCGGACTCCCGGACCCCGCGCAGGTTGCCGAAGGCGATGACCGCGATGAAGAAGACCCCGA
>JACQCN010000008.1 GCA_016201575.1 Candidatus Rokuibacteriota bacterium
ACCGCCGCTCCCCCCGACACCCCCCAACGGGCTCCCGCGAGGCAGTTCCTCACGCTCTCTCAGCGGTTCAATTCCCGCACGAGGTGGCCGAGCTCGGGGACCAGCAGCTTCTCCAGCGCGAGCCGGCAGGCGTTCGGCGACCCCGGCAGCGAGGCGACGATGCGACCGGCGCGCACGCCGGCCTGGGCGCGGGACAGCATCGCCGCCGCTCCGATCTCCTGGTACGAGAGCATGCGGAACAGCTCGCCGAAGCCGGGCAGCCGCTTCTCCAGGAGCGCCTCCACCGCCTCGAACGTCGAGTCGCGCGAGGTGATGCCGGTGCCCCCGGTGAGGATCACCGCCTGCACCGCGGGGTTCGCGCACTGCTCGCGCACGACGCGCTGCACGTCCGCCGGCTCGTCGCGCACGATCGCCGCGCCCGCCACCGCGTGGCCGCCGGCGGCGAGCAGCTCGCGGATGAGGGCGCCGCTGGTGTCGGTCTCGGGCGTCTTGCTGTCGGAGACGGTGAGGACGAAGCAGGCGATGGATTTCGGCGCGTGCGACTTGTGCTCCCGGGGCGTCGCGTCCATCACTCGGAGGGGGCCTCTACTCGGAGGGGGCCTCGGTGGCCCCCTCCGATGCCTCCCCCAGAGCCGGGTTGCGCCGGCAGAGCCGGCGCTCGAAACAAGTCAAGTCGACGCATCGCTACTCCGACACCGACCTAGTCCTCCTCGGGGAGGTCGACGAGGATGTCGTCACCGTCGATCCGCACTTTGTGGCGAGGCACGCTCTCGCCCGGCACCGTCATGCAGGCGCCGGTGCTTGTGTCGAACTCCCAGCCGTGGAGCGGGCAGGTGACGATCTCGCCTT
This sequence comes from Candidatus Rokuibacteriota bacterium, assembly GCA_016201575.1. Classification (GTDB taxonomy): domain Bacteria; phylum Methylomirabilota; class Methylomirabilia; order Rokubacteriales; family CSP1-6; genus AR9. The sequence goes on from JACQCN010000008.1 coordinate 850, forward strand.
CGAGCATCCCGTCGCCGAGAGAGCCCGACTGGTGCGGGCACTCGTTCCCGAGGGCCACGATCTCGCCGTTCACGTTGTAGACCGCGATGTCCTGGCCGCCCGCGTAGACCGCCATGCCCGTCCCCGGCGGGACGTCGGACACGCGCCCGACCTTAACCTCCATACGCGCGGCCCAGCACCTCCACGATGTGGAGCACGCGGACCGGCGACCCCCGCTCGCGCAGGCCCTGGGCGATCTGCAGGATGCAGCCGGGGTTCGCGGTCACCACCGCCTCCGCGCCGGTCTCGAGCACGTGGCGGATCTTGCGCTCCAGCAGCCGGCCCGCCATCTCCGGCTGCGTCAGGTTGTAGATGCCGGCCGACCCGCAGCACCAGTCCGACTCCTTCAGGTCGACGACCCTGAGCCCGGGGACCTGGGCGAGCAGCGTCCGCGGCGGCACGTGGAGCTTCTGCCCGTGCACCACGTGACAGGGATCGTGGTAGGTCACGGTCATCGGGACCGGCCGCAGCGGGCCGCGGAGCGTATCCTGCGCGAGGAACTCCGAGACGTCGCGGACCGACCGGGAGAAGGCGACGGCCCGGGCGGCGTACCGCGGATCGTTCTTCAGGAGATGCCCGTAGCCCTTCATGTGGGCGCCGCAGCCCGAGGTGTTCACGATGACGGCGTCCGCGCCGGTGCGCTCGAACGTGCCGATCGTTTCCCGGGCCAGCGCGAGCGACCGCTCGTGGTCGCCCCCGTGCGCGTGAAGCGCGCCGCAGCAGCCCTGGCTCCGCGGCACCAGCACCTCGCACCCGTTCTTCGCCAGCACGGTCGCCGTCGCGCGGTTGTGCGCGCCGAACACGACCTGCTGGACGCAGCCGGTGAGCAGCGCCACCCGCGCCCGCCGCGGCCCCTCGGCGGGGATCGCCTCGGGGAGCGGCGCCCGGTCGGCCGCCTTCGGCATCGCGGGCAGCAGCGCCTCCCAGGCCGCCAGCGTGCCGGGCAGGAGCCGGAGCACCCCGCTCCGGCGCACGAGCCGCTGGAGCCCGGTGACCTGGTAGAGGCGCATCGCCGCCGCCATGAGCGCGAGCATCCGCGGATGCGAGAGCAGCAGGCCGAAGTTCGCCCACCGGAACGCGCGGCGGGCGAGCCCGCCCGGGCGCTGCCGCTCGATCTCCGTCTTGGCCGCCTCGATGAGCTGGCCGTAGGGCACCCCCGCCGGGCACACGGTCTCGCACGCGCGACAGTCGAGGCAGAGCGACAGGTGGTCGACCACCGAGTCCGTCAGCGCGATCCGCCCCTCGGCGAGCGACTTGATCAGGAAGATGCGCCCGCGGGGCGAGTCCATCTCGGTGCCGAGCTCGGAGAACGTCGGGCAGGAGGCGAGGCAGAGCCCGCAGTGCACGCACTGGTTCACGCCCTCCACGGAGAGCCCGTGGAGCTGGAGGGACGGGGCGGGACGGCCCGGTGCCGCGGGCTCGGTCTGGACGGACATCACAGGCCTCCGACGAAGCGGCCGGGGTTGAGGATCCCCTTGGGATCGAGCTGCGTCTTGATCCGCTGCATGATCCGGAACGCGGCGCCGGGCTGGTCCCAGACACTCAGGACCTCCTTCACCGCCAGCGGGGCCGCCTCGACGACCGCGTGCCCGCCCGCCGCGTGCGCCGCGTCACGCCAGTCCCGGAGCGCCGACACCACCCGGTCGGCCGCGCCGCCGCCGAGCGCCCCGCTGACCGCGCCGACGCCGGCGTGCGCGGAGAAGGCGGCCCGCAAGCCGAGCGCCCGCGCCGTCGTGCCCGCGCGCTCGATCACCTCGGTCACGCGGGCGGGCAGGACCGAGAAGCGCATGAGCGCGGCCGCGTCCGCGAGCGGCTGGCGCGCGGCGGCCGCGAGCTTCGCCCATGCCTCCTCGGGCAGGTCGGTCAGCTCGCCGCCAGCGTCCGCCGCGAGCCGCGCCAGCTCCGCGCGCTGCCACGCGACCTGGTCGGGCAGCCCGTCGAAGCCGACCACGAGCGCCGGCCGGTCGCCGTCGAGCCCGAGCAGGGCGAGCGCCTCGACGTCGAGGACGTCGAGCGCCGAGGGGATCAGGTCGGAGGCCATCACCGCGCGCGCGGCGAGGCCGCAGTCCTTGAGGCACCCGAACCGCGCCGCCACGAGCCGCTCCTGGTCGGCCCGCGGGCGCAGCTTCACGGTGGCCTCCACGATCACCCCGAGGCTTCCGAAGGCGCCGATGAAGAGCTTGGGGAGGTCATAGCCCGCCACGTTCTTCACGACCTTGCCGCCGCCGTGGATCACCGACCCGTCGGCGCACACCACGGTGACGCCGATCAGCAGGTCGCGCGCGGTGCCGTAGAGATGCCGCCGGGGGCCGGAGGCGTTGGCGGACAGGACGCCGCCGAGGGTCGCGACGCCGGCGTCCGGGGGGTCGAGCGAGAGCCACTGGCCGCGCGCGCCCAGCGCCGCCTGCAGCGCCTGCATCGTCATGCCGGCCTGCGCCGTCGCGGTCAGGTCGCCCGGCTCGTGCTCCAGCAGCCCGTCCATGCGCCGGAGCCCGAGCACGATGCCGGGCCGGTCGGGCGGCCCGCCGACGCTCACCGCCGTCCCGCCGCCCCACGGGGTCACCGGCATCGCCGCGTCGCTGGCGAGCACGAGGACCGCGCTCACCTCCTCCACCGTGTTGGGGAAGACAGCGGCCGTCGGCGTGCGGCCGTCGATCACGTAGCGCGACAGGTCGACGCCGGTCAGAAGGTTGGCGGGGCCGACGACGCCCCGGAGTGAGTCGAGAATCTCGTCGGCCAACGTGGCGGTGACGGGCGGCCGCGCTAGAAGCGCTGGGCCAGACCTTTCTCTTCGATGGCGTGCGGCCGGTACGCGACCGGCCCCACTTCGACGCAGGACTTCTTGGTCGGGAAGATCTTGCCCGGGTTGCAGAGCCCGTCGGGGTTGAACGCCGCCTTGAGCCGGCGCATCAGCTCGAGATCCGCCACGCTGAAGATGAACGGCATGAAGTCCGCCTTCTCGAGGCCGATGCCGTGCTCGCCCGAGATCGAGCCGCCCACCTCGGCGCACAGCCGCATGATCTCCGCGCCCGCCTCGACGACGCGCGCCTCCTCGCCCGGCCGCCGCGGGTCGTACAGGATGTTCGGGTGGAGGTTCCCGTCGCCGGCGTGGAAGACGTTGCCGACGCGCAGCCCGTGGGTCGCCACGATCTCGTTCACGCGCGACAGCACGTAGGGGAGCTTCGTCCGCGGGATGACCCCGTCCATGACCATGTAGGCGGGCGACACGCGGCCGTAGGCGCCGAAGGCCGACTTGCGGCCCTTCCAGAGGAGCTGGCGCTCGGCCTCGTCCCGGGCCGCGCGCACCTCGCGCGCCCCGCTCTCGCGGCAGGCCTCGACGATCCGC
>JACQCN010000135.1 GCA_016201575.1 Candidatus Rokuibacteriota bacterium
CCCGACCGGTAGCGTTCGGGGGCCTCGGGGACTACAAGTCAGGAGTTTCAGCGCGCGCGATCGCGCGCGCTGAAACTCCTGACTTGTAGTCCCCGAGGCCCCCGAACGCTACCGGTCGGGCGTCGCAAGCGGGCGACTTCCGATAAGAGGGATTATGTCAAGTAGTTGCATTGACATAATCCATGACACATAATTCCCAGAATCCCGGCCACGGAATCCCCTGCAGGGGCGTTGCGGACGCTACTGGAGGGTGGCGACGAGGGTCAGCGAGACCTCGCTGCCGGTCTGGCCGGCGCGGGCCCCGAGGATCTGGCGCGTGACGGCGTGAAGGGCCTGAGTGCTGCCGCCGATCGCCACGGGCACGCCGTTGCGCACGAGCAGCTCCGTGGCGGCCTCGACGAACTCCACCTCGCCCCCGCCTGCGGCCGTCGTGTAAGTGATGTGGGGGGCCACGCGGACGCGGATCAGGCCGTCGCGTTGCACCGCGGGGCGCACGATCAGCGACGTGCCCACGGTGTGGAACTGGATGCCGGCGGCCAGGTACCCGCGCGCGGTCGCGTAGTCGGAGAGGACGGCGATCTGGGGGTACGGTACCTCGGTGGCGACCACGAGCCGGCCCTCGCCGCCGTCGCGCACGACCGTGAAGAGGCTCGAGGTCTGGCGCACCCGGGTCGTGGAGTCCGCCACGCCGACGCGCCCACGGCCGCGCACGCCGCCCCGCTCCGTGATGATCACGCGCCCCGAGGGCGACACGCCCTGGGCGCCGGCGCTCGACGTGCTCTCGAACTGGATGGCGACGCGGACGTTGCGGGCAGGCTGCGCGGTCAGCGGGGCCGCCAGGAGGACGAGGAGGAGGCCGAGCGCGCCCTCGGGGCGTGTGAGCCAATCGCCCCCCCGGGCGCCGCGTGTTCGAGCGCCGGCTTTGCCGGCGCAACCTGTCCTGGGGGAGGCTTCGGAGGGGGCCATCGAGGCCCCCTCCGAGTTGCGCTCAGCCGGGGATGTGTGCGTCTTCAGGCAGCTGGTCCCAGACCGGCGTCCACGCGGGCACGGCGAGCCCGTGGGCGCGACAGAGACCGGCCACCTCGTCGGCGAAGGCCTGGCGGACCTTGCCGTTGTCGCGGCGCTTGAGGCGCAGCCGGCGGTAGAGCGCGTTCTTCGGGGAGCCGGGGCGCCCGAAGATGTTCATCGTCCGCACGTACCACTTCTCGAAGGTCCGCTGCGCCTCGTCGCGCGTGGCCGGATCCTGGGCCAGCCGCTTCACCCACACCTCCCCGTGGCGGATATGGAACTTCTCCTCCTTGAAGATCCCCTCGATGGCGCGGGCCCAGGGCCCGTAGGAGGAGGCGCGCACGTCCTCGAGCTGGTGGCCGGCGCCCCGGTCCATGCAGAAGTTGAAGAAGATGAAGTCGGCCCAGGTCTCGATCGGGTAGTAGAAGATGTTCACCCGCTGGTCGGACGTGATGCGGGCGGTGCCGATGTCGGCGCTGGCGTCGACGCGCAGGGTGAAGATCTCGTCGTGGGTGCGGATGTGGCTCGCCACGTCGACGCCGAGGTCGGCCAGGAGCCCGTACATCACGGCGGCGTGGCGCAGCTCGTCCTTCACGATCTGCGCGACCACGTGCTTCTCCTCGACCGTCGGGGCCCTGGTGATCCAGGGCACGTAGCCGTAGCCCCCGGCCAGCTCCGAGTCCGCCTGCATCAGCATCAGGTGGATGAGGGCGTCGCGGTACTCGTCCGTCATCTCCTCGACGGACTCGATCCGTTCGCCCCGCTCGATCCGGGCCAGGCACTCCGCGGCCGACACGCCCATGGCCCCTATGATACGCCCGATCAGTCCAGCCGGTACTCGCGCCGGAGCCGGGCGATCTCCTCGCGGATCAGCCGCTCGGCGACCGCGGGGACCAGCTCCCGCGCCACGCCCCGCACCAGCTCCTCGGGGAAGCGCGTCCCGTGGCTGGCGGTGTGCTGGCGGATCACACTCTCGATGATCGCCCGCCCGTCGGTCTCCGCGTACCGGCGGGCCACGGCCTCGGCGGCCCGGCGGCCCTCCTGCAGGATCTGGTCCCGGACCGCGGGCAGGAGCTCGTCGAGCTTGGCGGCGGGGCTCGGCAGGCGCCCCAGCTCCTGCTGCACCAGGCGCTCCGCGATGGCGGGGACGACCTCGCGCGCGGCCGCCCGCAGCAGCTCCTCGGCGAGCGCCACGCCCTGCGTCGACGCGAACTGTCGCATGACGCTGTCCACGACGGAGCGGCCGTCCGACTCGGCGTACCGACGCGCCACCGCCTCCACGCTACGCCGCGCCTCCTCCCGCATCTCGGCCAGTAGCTCCTCGATCCGGGCGGTCGCGCTGGGCCCTCGCCCGAGCTCCTGCTGGACCAGGCGCTCGGCGACCTTCGGCACCGTCTCCCGCGCCGCCGCCCGGAGGATCTCCTCCATGGCGGTGGCCCCCTGCCCCGCCGCGAACTGGCGGATGAGCTGATCGACCAGGCTCCGCCCCTCGGTCTCGGTGTACCGCCGGACGATCGCCTCGACGGCGCGGCGCGCCTCCTGGAGCATCTGCTCCCCCAGCGGCTGGAGCAGCTCGTCCACCTTCGCCCCGGGGCTCGGCAGCTGGTCGAGCTGCTGCCGCACGAGCCGCTCGGCCAGCGGCGGCACCACCTCCCGGGCGAGCGCCGCCAGCAGGGGCTCGGCGAGGGCGTGCCCCTCGGCCGAGAGGTAGTGGCGCGCGGCGCTCTCCATCGCCCCCCGCGCCTCGCGCTCGGCGTGCTGGCGCGCCACGACCTCGGCCGCGCGGCGGGCTTCCTCGCCCATCTGCTCGCGGATCTGTACGCCGTGCCCGGCGAGTTCATCGCGTGTCTGGAGTGGCAGCGCATTCCCAGCGATCGCATGCGTCGGGACCTGCAGACCCGCCGCCGGCACTTCTTCAACAAACGGGTGTCGATGGTGAACTATGTCGCGCCCGA
>JACQCN010000136.1 GCA_016201575.1 Candidatus Rokuibacteriota bacterium
GCCTTCCCGGTCATCGCCGTCAACGACGCCGACACCAAGCACCTCTTCGACAACCGGTACGGGACCGGCCAGTCCACCATCGACGGCATCCTCCGGGCCACCAACATCCTGCTCGCCGGCCGGACCGTCGTCGTGAGCGGCTACGGCATGTGCGGGCGCGGCGTGGCCACCCGGGCCCACGGCATGGGCGCCCACGTCATCGTGACCGAGATCGAGCCGATGCGCGCGCTGGAGGCGGTCATGGACGGGTACCAGGTGATGCCGATGGCGCGGGCGGCCGAGGTCGGCGACATCTTCGTCACCGTCACCGGCAACAAGGCCGTCATCCGCAAGGAGCACTTCACGCGGATGAAGGACGGCGCGATCCTGGCCAACTCCGGGCACTTCAACGTCGAGATCGAGCTGGACGCGCTGGCGGCCATGGCCCGGTCGCGGCGTCCGATGCGCCCGTTCGTGGAGGAGTTCGTCATCGGCGGCGGCCGCCGGGTCTACGTGCTCGGCGAGGGGCGCCTGATCAACCTCGCCTCCGCCGAGGGCCATCCCGCCTCCGTCATGGACATGAGCTTCGCCAACCAAGCGCTGTCGGCCGAGTACATGGTCAAGCACGGCCAGACCCTCGAGCGGAAGGTGTACGTGGTGCCGCGCGAGATCGACCGGGAGATCGCGCGCCTGAAGCTCGCGTCCATGGACGTCCAGATCGACGAGCTGACGCCGGACCAGGAGTCGTACCTCGGGTCCTGGACGCACGGGACGTAGCCGGATGCTGAGACACGTGTCAGGCCGCCTGAAAAGGTCCCGATGCGAGGCGGCGAGGGAGCGACGACCGAGACGTACGTGGACGTGCGAGCCGAGTGGCGTCGGCGGGACGCCCGCCGCGAGGCGAGGCCCGAGTAGCCGTTCGAGCCGAGCGGCGTCGACGAGGGCGGTTGGCGAGCCCGCCGCGAGGCGAGGCCCGAGTAGCCGTTCGAGCCGAGCAGCGTCGGCGAGGGCGGTTGGCGAGCCCGCCGCGAGGCGAGGCCCGAGTGGATCGTCCGTCGCAGGGAGGAGCGACCGAGCCAGCGACGCAGATGGGCCTTTTGGGGCGGCCTGATGGCGCGCAACGTCCCGCCGCTGATCGTCTGGCTGTTCGTCGCCTTCTTCGTCGTCGGGCTCCTCGCGCCCGCGATCCCGCTCTACACCGACTGGCTCTGGTTCCAGGAGGTCGGCTACGCCCAGGTCTTCCTCGCCATCCTGTCCCTGCGCAGCTACCTCGTCATGGGCGTGGGCCTCGCGGCCTTCCTCGTCCTCTACGCGAACCTGACCTTCGCGGCCCGCACGGCGCCGCCCGACGTGCTCTGGGAGCTCGAGGACCAGCTCGGGCTGCCGAGCCGGGTCGTCATCGAGCCGCTCATCCGCCGGGCGCTGCCCGTCTTCCTGCTGTTCGTCTCGTTCTTCGCCGGGATGCGGGCGAGCGCCAACTGGGAGACGGTTCTCGGCTACTTCAACCAGGTCGCGTTCGGCACGGCCGACCCGCTCTTCGGGCGGGACCTCGCGTTCTTCGTGTTCAGCCTGCCCTTCTGGCGCCTGCTCCACGGCTGGGCCATCACGCTCGCCGCCGCCACCCTGGCGCTGACGCTCATCCTCTACGTGCTGCAGCGGAGCGTCGTGCTCACCAACCGCGGCCCCCGCCTGGCCCAGGGCGCGCGGACGCACCTCCTGGCCCTGGCCGCCGCGCTGCTCGCCCTCAAGGGCGTGGGGTTCTGGCTCGACCGCTTCGAGGTGCTCTTCTCCGCGCGCGGCATCGTGTTCGGGGCCTCCTACACCGACATCTACGCGTCGCTGCCCGCGCTCGGCGCGCTCGCCGTCCTCGCCGTGCTGAGCGCGGCGGCCTGCGTCGTCCAGATCTTCCGGCCGGGGATCCGGATCGTGATCGGCGCCGTGGGCGCGCTCGGCGTCTTCTGGATCGTCGGGCTCGGCCTCTACCCCGCGCTGCTCCAGCGTTTCCGGGTGACACCGAACGAGCTGGTGGCCGAGCGGCCCTTCATCGAGCACAACATCCGCATGACCCGCCAGGCCTACGGGCTCGACCGCATCGAGGAGCGCGACTTCCCCGTCGACGAGAGCCTGGACGCCCGCGGCCTCGAGCGGAACGCCGCCACGGTCAAGAACATCCGGCTCTGGGACTACCGGCCGCTCCTGCGCACTTACGGGCAGCTCCAGGAGATCCGCACCTACTACAAGTTCGTCGACGTCGACAACGACCGCTACACGCTCGACGGCGAGTACCGGCAGGTGATGCTGTCGCCGCGCGAGCTGTCCTACCAACATCTGCCGAGCCGGATCTGGATCAACGAGCACCTGACCTACACCCACGGCTACGGCCTGGTGGTCGGGCCCGTGAACCGGATCAGCCCGGAAGGGTTGCCCGAGTTCTTCGTGAAGGACATCCCGCCGCGGTCGACGCCGAACTTCCCGAAGATCACGCGCCCGGAGATCTACTTCGGGGAGATCTCCAACGCCTACGCGTTCGTGCGCACGCACTCCCAGGAGCTGGACTACCCCTCGGGCGACCAGAACGTCTACTCGACCTACACGGGCCGCGGCGGGGTGCAAGTGTCGTCGTTCGTCCGGAAGCTCGCCTTCGCGCTCCGCTTCGGCGAGCCGAAGATCCTGCTCTCCAACGACCTCACCGCCGACAGCCGCATCATGATCTACCGGGAGGTGGTCGAGCGCATCCGGACGATCGCGACGTTCCTCGAGTTCGACCACGACCCCTACATCGTCGTCACCGACGACGGCCGGCTCGTCTGGCTCCTCGACGGCTACACGACCACGGACCGGTTCCCGTACTCCGATCCGGTCCGCGGGGTGGGGAACTACATCCGCAACTCCGTCAAGGTCACCGTGGACGCCTACCACGGCACCGTCACCTACTACCTGGCCGATCCGACGGATCCGATCATCCAGGTCTACGCGCGCGCCTTCCCCGGGCTGCTCC
>JACQCN010000137.1 GCA_016201575.1 Candidatus Rokuibacteriota bacterium
CGCCGGCGGCGCGGCTGAGACCAACTCGGAGGGGGCCGTCGAGGCCCCCTCCGAGCCTCCCCCGTGAAGCGACTTGCGCCGGCAAAGCCGGCGCTCGAACAGGCCGCGCCACCGGGCGCGATTGGTTCACACGCTCAAAGCCGGCGCTCGGACACGCGGGCGCCAGGGGGCACGATTGGCGCACACGCGCTGGGCTATGACGCAGGTCATACCCGCCGAGGGCGGTGTGCGCCCAGGATCGGGGAAACTCGCCCGCTCCGAGGAGGAGGGACCATGAACCCCTGGATCATCGTGCCGGCCATTGTCGCGCTCGCGCTCGTCTACGTCGCGCTCCCCGTCGCCCTCACCACTTTCTTCCGCTTCCGCCGGCAGCTCAACCTGCGGTGCCCGGAGACGGGCACGGAAGCGGGGCTCTACTTCGACGCGGGCCGCGCCGCCGTCTCGGCGTGCTTCGGCCCGCCCGCGCTCGCGGTCCGGAACTGCTCGCTCTGGCCCGAGCGGGGCGGCTGCGCCCGGGCCTGCGCCAGCCTGCCCGAGGGCGCGATGCGTGAAGCGCCCCGGGCACTCGTGGCCTGACGGCACGCAAGGGAGGAGTCATGACAGGTCGCTCGCTTCGATGGACCGTCGGTCTCGCGGCCGCGTTGCTCTGCCTCGGGACGGGAGGGGCCAGCCTCGCCGAGGAGGACGCGGCCGCGGAGGTCGACTGCGCCAAGCCGATCCTGCCCTGCACGGCCTGCCACAGCGCCGCCGTCACCAAGGCGTACGCGAAGTGTCTGATCAAGCGCTGGGAGGCCCCGGCGGAGGCCAGGGCGCTGAAGAGCCCGTTCCCCGTGACGCCCAAGGTGCTCCAGTTCGGCAAGGCCACCTACGAGATCTACTGCGACGGCTGCCACGGCCCGCTGGGCGACGGCAAGGGCCACGTGGCGATCAAGTGGGAGGTCCCCGTGGTCGCCATCAACGCGCCGATCGTGCAGGCGCAGACCGACGGCGACCTGTTCTGGAAGATCTCCAACGGGCGCGGCGCCATGCCGGCCTGGGGCGCCCTGCTGCCGGAGGAGACCCGCTGGCAGCTCACACATTACGTGCGGACGTTCAAGGCGGCGGCGTCCCAGTAGCGACGGCGGCGCCTATAATCGGGGCAGGATCGCGCGATAAGGCTGCCTGTCCCGCGGAGCCGGACCGGTCGGGCTGACGGAGGACACGCCGCTCTCGGAAAGCCTCCGCGCGTTCATCGCGGCCGGGCTGGACGACCAGGCCGCCGCGGCGTGGGCGCTGGAGGAAGCCCTGCGCGCGCAGGAGCTCTACGCCGCCCACCCGCCGTTCTTCCGGGACTGCCACGTCAGCCGCGGCCATCGCATCACCTGCTTCTGACGGGGCCCCGGTTCACCTCGAGCCGTTCCTGGCGTACCGTGTCCTCATGGAAGACCGGCGAAGGAGGCTCGCGATGGCCGGCGCGCACCTGCCGTAGCGACAGGATGCGGAGGAAGTACGCCACCGGCACCACGAGGCCGGCACCGGCGACGAGAAGCCGCCGCCGGCGCGCGCGAGCCGGCACCTCGAGCTCGGTCAGGCCGTAGCGCTGGCCGAGGAGCAGCAGACCCCCGAGCACCGCGACCAGCGCGACGAAGACGGCGTCGATCCACGCGGGCACGGGAAGCACGGCCGGGAGTCTACCCGATGCGCCCGTCCCCGGGCTCGGCAGAAACGCGTTGAGCATCCGGGGCAAATGCGGTTAAGGTGTGCCGTCTCCACGCGCGCGGAGGAGGAGCTATGCAAGGAGTCGTGTTTCTGGGGGACCGTCGGCTCGAGCTGCGGGACTTCCCCGACCCGACGCCGGGGCCGGGCGAGGTCGTCATCGCGATGAAGGCCTCGGGCATGTGCGGGAGCGACCTCCACCCGTACCGCGCGGCCAACGCGGCGGCGTCGTTCGGCTTCGCCGGCGCCGGCCCCGTCATCGCCGGCCACGAGCCGTGCGGCGTCGTCGCCGCCCTGGGGCCGGGCGTCACCGAGACGCAGGTCGGCCAGCGCGTCATGAACCATCACTACCGCGGCTGCGGCCGCTGCCGGCACTGCCGCCAGGGCTGGTCGCAGCTCTGCCCGAACGGCTTCGTCGTCTACGGGGTCACCGGCCACGGCGGCCACGCGCCGCACATGAAGGTGCCGGCCGGCACGCTGGTGTCGCTCCCCGACGAGCTGAGCTTCGAGGAAGGCGCCGCGATCTCGTGCGGCACCGGCACCGCCTACGGAGCGCTCAAGCGCCTGAACGTGTCGGGCCGCGACACGCTGGCGGTCTTCGGGCAGGGGCCGGTCGGGCTCAGCGCGACCATGCTGGGCCGCGAGATGGGCGCGCGGGTGATCGCCGTCGATCCGGCGGCGGAGCGCCGGCAGCTCGCGCGCGAGTTCGGCGCCGACGCCGCCATCGATCCCGGGGCCGAGGACCCGGTCAAGGCGATCCGGGAGCTGACGCGGGGCGCCGGCGTCGAGACCTCGATGGACTGCACCGGCAACGCGGAGGCGCGCGCCGCCGCCGTCCGCTGCGCGGGCACCTGGGGCCGCGTCTGCTTCGTCGGCGAGGGCGGCTCCGTCACGCTCGACGTCAGCCCGGACCTGCTCCGCCGCCAGATCACCATCGTCGCGTCGTGGACATTCAGCACGGTCGGTCAGGAGGAGTGCGCGCGCTTCATCGTCGACCGGAAGATCCCGCTGCACCGGCTGCTCACCCACCGGTTCTCCCTCGACCAGGCCGCCGAGGCGTACCGGCTGTTCGACACCCAGACCACCGGCAAGGGCGTGTTCGTCTTCTAGCAGGATGCTGAAAAACCCGCAGGCCGCTCAAAAAGGTCCAGATGCGAGGCGGCGTGGCCTTTCGAGCCGAGCGGCGTAGCCGCGAGGCGAGGCCCGAGTCGGTTGGGCCTTTTTCAGCGGCCTGCTCGCCTGCATGATTCACGCACGGCTATGGCGCGACCGAGCGGGTGGCGCAGGGGGCGGTCCCCGCGGGGCCGCGCGCAGCG
>JACQCN010000185.1 GCA_016201575.1 Candidatus Rokuibacteriota bacterium
TGCCGAGGTGGTCGATGTCGTCCGTCGGCCGGCTGCCCAGCCGCACCAGCAGCAGGTGCCGCATCACGTGGACGATGTCCTCGCCGCGCAGCGTCTTGGCGCCGAGGGGCGCGTCGATCTGGAGCTTCTTGTTGATCATGAAGCGGCCCACCCGGGCCAGGTCGTAGCGCCGCGGGTCCATGAACATGCCGCGGAACAGCGCGCGGGCCGACTCCACCGTGGGGGGATCGCCGGGCCGGAGCCGCCGGTAGATCTCCACGAGCGCCTCGTCCGGATTCTTGAAATGGTCGCGAGCCAGGGTCTCGTAGACCGAGCCGTCCACCTTGCCGGGGATCAGCACCAGGAGCTTGAAGGGCGCCACCCGGCGCGCCATCAGCTGGGAGAGCACCGGGGAGGTGATCTCCTGGTTGGTCTCCAGGAGCACCTCGCCGCTCTCGGTGTCGACAACCCGGGAGCCGGTGCGGCGGCCGACCAACGACTCGGCGCGGACGGCCAGACGGTCGACGCCCGCCTCCGCCAGCTTCTCGGCGATCTTGGCGTTGATGATCTTGCCCGCCTGGACGATCGGCTCCCGGTGGCGAGGCGGCCGCACGTCCTCCGACACCCGGGTCCCCACGTGGATGGCGGAGTTGAACTTCACCCGGGCGTCGCCGCCCTCGAAGCCGAGCACCTCCTCCATCTCGTAGAAGTGCCCGAGGACCTCCTCGTCGGAGAGGACCACCTGCTTCTCCAGGAACCAGAACGCGCGCAGGAAGGCCGTGGCCAGCATCTTGCGGCGCCGGTCCACCCGCACGTGCAGGAGGTCGTTGGCGTCGAAGTCGAACTCGACCCAGGAGCCGCGGTAGGGGATGATCCGCGCCGAGAAGAGCAGCTTCCCCGAGGCCAGGGTCTTGCCCTTGTCGTCGTCGAAGAACACGCCGGCCGAGCGCTGGAGCTGGCTCACCACGACCCGCTCGGTGCCGTTGATGATGAAGGTGCCCTTGTTGGTCATCAGCGGCAGCTCGCCCAGGTACACCTCCTGGCCGCGCTGCTCGCGGATGGTCCGCGTCTTGGCCTCCTTGTCGTGGTCGAAGACCACCAGGCGGAGCGTGACCTTCAGCGGGATCGCGTAGGTCATCCCGCGGTCGTGGCACTCCTCGACGGTGTACTTGGGATCGCCGAAGTGGTACGAGTCGAACTCCAGCCGGGCGTTCCCATTGTAGTCCTCGATCGGGAACACCGACTTGAAGACGGCCTGCAGTCCGCTGTCCTCACGCCGGTCCGCGGCCACCTCCTGCTGCAGGAAGGCCTCGTAGGAGCGCTTCTGAACCTCGATGAGGTTCGGAATCTCGACGATGGACGGGATCTTGCCGAAGTCCCTGCGGCTCCGACGCCCGCACTGAATAGTCCCTGCCATACAATCTCCTGAGAGCGGCGCCCGCCCGTCTCTATGTGAGAGTCGTTGAAAACCCTGTCGTGGCCGTTTCCCTCCCGGGATCTCCGGCGATCGGGGGCTCCCGCTACTTGATCTGGACGGTCCCGCCCTGCTCCTCCAGCTTCTTCCTCATCTCCTCGGCCTCGGCCTTCGTGACCTTCTCCTTCACCGGCTTGGGAGCGCCGTCGACGAGGTCCTTGGCCTCCTTCAGACCGAGACCGGTCAGCTCGCGCACCACCTTGATGACCTGGATCTTCTTGTCACCGACCGCGGAGAGGATCACGTCGAACTCCGTCTTCTCCTCGGCGGCCGGCGCGGCGGCCGCGGCCCCGCCGCCCGGCACCGCGGCGACGGCCATCGGCGCGGCGGCGGACACGCCCCACTTCTCCTGCAGCATCTTCGACAGCTGGGCGGCCTCGAGCAGCGTGAGCTTGTCGAGCTGTTCGGCGATCTGTTCGACGGTGGTTGCCATGAGTCCTTACTCCTCCTTGTCGTCACCGGCGGGGCCGTTCGCCCCCTCGGATGTGGTGCCCTGCCTCGGTTCCGCGACGCGCCGCTCAGCTCGCGGGCGCCCCTTCCGTGATTGACTCGGGCCTCGCCTCGCGACGGTCTCGCTCACGGGCTTCGCGGCGTCTCGAATTCATCGGCTCGCCTCCGGCGGCGGCGCGCACGGCGGCTTCGCCATTCTCGAATTCATCGGCTCGCCTCCGCCTGTCGGCGGCGGCGCACACGGCCACACCGCTCAGCTCGAACCGCTCTCGGGCCTCGCCTCGCGGCGGGCTCGCAACAGCCTCGCCGACGCCGCTCAGCTCGAACTTCCTTGGCCCCGTTGCTCCAGGATGTAGGCGAGCTCGCGCAGCGGCGCGTTCAGCACGGACACGAGCTGGGCCAGGGGCCCCTGCACGGCCGCCACCACCTGCGCCCGCAGGGCGTCCCGCGAGGGCAGGTCGGCCAGGGCCTTGACCTCCTCGGCGCGGAGCACCTGCCCCTCGACGTAGCCGGCCTTGATCAGCAGCTTCTGGTTCGTCCGGGCGAAGCTCTGGAGCGTCTTCGCCACCGCCACCGGGTCCTCTCTGGAGAGGACGATCGCGGTCGGCCCTTTCAGGTGGGGCGCCAGCCCGTTCAGCGACGAGTCCGTGACCGCGCGCGGGCGCCCGGCCCCATGGTCGACGACACGGTCAGCGAGCGCAGGTACTGCCCCTTGGCGGCGGCGGGCTTGGCCCGCATGATCGCCTCCAGCATCGCCATCGCGTTGGCGTGGAGATGCTCGGCCGGGAACGATTTCCGGCCGATCGGCACGTGCACGTTGCCGGCCTTGTCCACGCGGAACTCGATCTTGCCCGCCTTGGCCTCGCGGACGGCGCGGGCGACGTCGAACGTCACCGTGCCCAGCTTCGGGTTCGGCATCAGCCCGCGGGGACCCAGCACCTTGCCGAGCCGGCCCACCTGGCCCATCAGGTCCGGGGTGGCCACGGCGGTGTCGAACTCCATCCAGCCGCCCTGGATCCGCTCGACGAGGTCCTCGGCGCCCACCACGTCGGCGCCAGCCTCGCGCGCCTCCCGCTCCTTCTCGCCCTTGGCGAACACCGCCACCCGCACGGTCTTGCCGATCCCGTGCGGCAGCACCACCGCGCCGCGGACCATCTGGTCCGCGTGCTTGGGGTCGACGCCCAGGCGGATCGAGAGATCGACCGCCTCGTCGAACTTCGCCGACGGGGCCGCCTTGACGGCCTCCACCGCCTCCTCCAGCGCGTGCTGCTTCTGGGGATCGACGACGGCGAGGGCCGCGTCATAGCGCTTGCTGACCACCGTAGCCATCAGCCGACCACCTCGATGCCCATGCTGCGGGCCGTTCCCTCGATGATCCGCATCGCGGAGTCCATCGAGTCGGTGTTGAGGTCCACGAGCTTCGTCTGGGCGATCTCCCGGACCTGGGCCCGGGTCACCTTGCCGATCTTGTCCCGGTGCGGCACCGCCGAGGCCTTGGCGATCCCGGCCGCGCGCTTGAGCAGCACGGCCGCGGGCGGCGTCTTCACCACGAACGTGAAGGAGCGGTCCTGGTAGATCGTCACCACGACCGGGAGGATGAGGCCCTCCTGCGCGCCCGTCTGCGCGTTGAAGCCCTTGCAGAACTCCATGATGTTGACGCCGTGCTGGCCGAGCGCGGGGCCCACCGGCGGCGACGGGTTGGCCTTCCCCGCCGGGATCTGCAGCTTCACCATCGCCTGGACTTTCTTCACTAGAGTCGCTCCACCTGGTAGTACTCGAGCTCGACCGGGGTGGGCCGGCCGAACACCGGCACCGTCACCTTCATGCGACCGCGCTCGGGGTTGATGTCGTCGACCACGCCCTGGAAGTTCACGAAGGGGCCGTCGACGACGCGGACCTTGTCGCCCCGCTGGAAGACGGACTTGGGCTTGGGCTTCTCGGCGCCCGCTTCCATCTGGCGGAGGATCTCATCGACCTGCTCCTGGGTCAGCGGCACCGGCCGCGCGCCCGACCCCACGAAGCCCGTCACCTTGGGCGTGGAGCGCACCAGGTGCCAGGTGTCGTCGGTCAGCTCCATCTCCACCAGCACGTAGCCCGGGAAGAACTTCTGCTCGGTCTCACGCTTCTGCTTGTTGCGGACCTCGACCACCTTCTCGGTGGGCACCAGCACCCGCGAGACCTGCTCGGAAAGGCCGAAGATCTTGGCGCGCGACTCGATCGCCTGCGCGACCTTGTTCTCGAACCCCGAATACGTGTGGACGACGAACCAGAGCTTCTGCCTCGTCGCCGTCTCGCCCGCCATCGTCTCAGGCCCCCCTCATCGCAGGATTTTCTCGACCACGCGCGCCAGCCCGATGTCCACGGCGCCGAGGAAGAACGCGATCACCAGCGTGACCACGAGCACCACGGCCGTGGAGTTCACGATCTCCTGCCGGCTCGGCCAGGTCACCCGGCGGAACTCCGCCAGCACCTCCCGGGAGAATTCCTGGATCTGCGTCACGAACGTCATGGGCAACCCGGGAGGGGGGCTCCGCCCCCGTTCCCGACCTCCCGTCTCGACACCCTCATCTCGCCTCTCTCCCGCGCGCTGTGAGTGGCAGGGGTGGAGGGATTCGAACCCCCATCCCCCGGATTTGGAGTCCGGTGCTCTAGCCGTTAGAGCTACACCCCTGTATCCCGCTCGCTCCTACTTCGTTTCCTTGTGGGGCGTGTGCTTCCGGCACCACTTGCAGAACTTCTTCAGCTCCAGGCGGTCCGGGTGCGTCCGCTTGTTCTTCGTGGTCGAGTAGTTGCGGCGCTGACAGGTCGTGCAGGCCAGGCTGATAATGTCGCGCATGGCGCTAGCCCACGATGTCGGCGACGACGCCGGCCCCCACCGTCCGCCCGCCCTCGCGAATCGCGAACCGCAGCTCCTTCTCCATCGCGATCGGCGTGATCAGCTCGATCTCCATCGTCACGTTGTCCCCCGGCATCACCATCTCCA
>JACQCN010000186.1 GCA_016201575.1 Candidatus Rokuibacteriota bacterium
CCTTCGCCAGCTCGTAGAGCGGCGACATTTCCCGCAGGCGCTGCACGACCTCGATGGTGCGCCGGCCGACCCAGTCCACCTCCTCGTCGGTGGTGAACCGGTGCAGGCTGAACCGGATCGACGAGTGGGCCAGCTCGGCGCTCGCCCCGAGGGCGGCGATCACGTACGACGGCTCGAGGGTCGCGGAGGTGCACGCCGAGCCCGAGGAGAGCGCGGTCTCCTTGTTGAGGCCCATCAGCACCGACTCGCCCTCGACGTAGGCGAACGAGATGTTCAGGTTCTGGGGCAGCCGGCGCTCCGGGTGCCCGTTCAGGAACGCCTCGTCGACGGCGGAGAGGATGGCGTCCTGGAGGCGGTCGCGGAGCGCCCGCAGCCGCGCGCGCTCCTCCGGCATGACCTCACGGCAGATCTCGGCGGCCTTCCCGAAGCCGACCACGAGCGGCACGGGCAGCGTGCCCGACCGCATGCCGCGCTCGTGGCCGCCGCCGTCGATCATCGGCGCCAGCCGCACGCGCGGCCCCTTCCGGCGCACGTAGAGGCAGCCCACGCCCTTCGGCCCGTAGATCAGGTGCGCGGTGGCCGAGAGGAGATCGATGCCCATCGCCTCCACGTCGACCGGGATCTTGCCGGCGGCCTGGGTGGCGTCGGTGTGGAAGAGGATGCCCTTGTCCTTCGCCAGCCGGCCGACGGCCGCGACGTCCTGGATGGTCCCGATCTCGTTGTTGGCGAACATGACCGAGATCAGGATCGTCGTGTCGGTGACGGCCCGGCGGATCGCCTCCGGGTCGATCAGGCCGTCCGCGCGGGGCTTCACGTACGTGACCTGGAACCCCTGCCGCTCCAGGCGCTTGGCGACGTCGATCCCCGCGCGCTGCTCGATCGCCGTGGTGACGATATGGGTGCCCTTCTCGCGGTACATCTCGGCCACGCCCTTGAGGGCGAGGTTGATCGACTCGGTGCCGCCCGAGGTGAAGACGACCTCCTTGGGATCGCGCGCGCCGATCAGCCGGGCGATCTGCTCGCGGGCGCGGTCGACCGCGCTCTCCGCCTCCCAGCCGAACGGATGGTTCCGGCTGGCGGGATGCCCGAACCGCTCGGTGAAGTACGGCAGCATCGCCTCGAGCACCCGCGGGTCGACCGGCGTCGTGCTCTGCGCGTCCATGAAGATCGGGAATTTCAGGGCCATCTCTCGGCGCTCCTCCAGGCCGCTGAAAACGGCCCCATCCGCCCCCCCTTGGGCCCGTTGTGGCTGGCGATCAGCTTCCGTTTCGCCAGGCGCGGCAGGATCTTGGCGAGCAGCTCAGCCGGGATGCCGAACTCGTCGGCGATCCGCTTGTCGCTGATAGAGCCGGACTCCTGATGACGGGCGATATAATGAATAGCCATCAGCCCGTAGTCAGCGCGCTTGGTGAACCGAAGCACGATATTGGCCCCTTAGTGCGATCACTCTAATGGCGACTGTTTCGGTCGGAGTATCACACGGTCGGTCGAGCAGCGTCAAGGGGACGCGCCGCCATGCATGACACGTCCGAGTTCGACTCCGAGCTCTTCCGCACGGTGATCAGCCAGCTCGACACGGTCGCCGCGCGGCTCAGCCTCGACGTCAACATCCACGAGCGCTTGCGGTACCCCCGGCGCGCCCTCGTCGTCTCGATCCCGACCCGGATGGACGACGGCCACACGGAGGTCTTCATCGGCTACCGGGTCCACCACAACACGGTCCTGGGGCCGACGAAGGGCGGCCTCCGGTATCACATGGGCGTCAACCTCGGCGAGGTGACCGCGCTCGCCATGCTGATGAGCTGGAAATGCGCGATCATGGGCCTCCCCTACGGCGGCGCCAAAGGCGGCGTCCGCTGCAACCCCTCGACGATGTCTCGGGCGGAGCTCGAGCACATGACGCGGCGCTACACGGCCGAGATCATCCTGCTCATCGGCCCCGACCTCGACATCCCCGCGCCCGACCTCGGGACCGACGAGCAGACGATGGCTTGGATGATGGACACCTACTCGATGACCCAGGGCAAGACCGTCCCGGGCGTGGTGACGGGCAAGCCCCTGATCCTGGGCGGGTCGGCGGGTCGCCGCGAGGCCACCGGCCGCGGGATCGTCTACGCCCTCTACCAGGCCGCCCGCCACCTGAGCCAGGAGCTGAAGGGGCGGCGGGTCGTGGTCCAGGGCTTCGGCAACGTGGGCGGGGTGGCGGCGCGGCTCCTCTGGCGGGAGGGCGCGCTGGTCGTCGGGATCAGCGACGTGCAGGGCGGCATCTACAACCCGAACGGGCTCGACATCCGCCAGCTCGAGGCCCACGTCGCCGAGGCCGGGGGCGTGGCGGGTTTCCCCGGCGCCGACGCCGTGAGCAACACCGAGTTGCTCGAGCTGCCCTGCGACGTGCTGATCCCCGCCGCCGTCGGCTCCCAGATCCGGCAGGACAACGCCGACCGCGTCAAGGCCGCCATCATCGCCGAGGGCGCCAACGGCCCCACCACGCCGGAGGCCGACGCGATCCTGCGCGACCGCGGCGTGACCGTGATCCCGGACGTCCTCGCCAACGCCGGCGGCGTGGTCGTCTCCTACTTCGAGTGGGTCCAGGGCCTGCAGTACTACTTCTGGCGCGAGAGCGAGATCACGGCCCGGCTGCAGGAGATCATGAGCCGCGCCCTCAACCGCGTGTGGGGCATCGCCACCAAGGAAGGCACCGACCTCCGCACGGCCGCGCTGATGGAAGGCGTGCGCCGGGTGGCGGAGGCCTTCAAGCTGCGCGGCCTGTATCCCTGACGAGCCCTCCGCTCAGCTGGGGCTGATCGTGGAAGAGCCCGCTGCTTCACGCCGGCCGTGTTTCTGTCCGCAGGATGGCCTTGACGTTACAGTAACCAGGTGACGCCTACCGAGAGGAGTCAGCTCGCACATGCAAAGTTCCCGGTCCACCTTCTCACGAAGGAACCGTGTCGCTCAGCCCACCCGGATCTCGGGCTCGAGCCTGATCGGCGTCGAGAGGGAC
>JACQCN010000009.1 GCA_016201575.1 Candidatus Rokuibacteriota bacterium
AACAGGTAGCGGTAGGAGCCCTCCCACGCGGGCTTGCCGTACCGGTTGCCGTAGCAGACGTGGAGGCCGATCTTGGCGTCCACGCCGTCGACGAGGACGTTGAGGGCGGGGATGGCCCAGGAGAGGTCCTCGGGGAAGCCCGAGTAGTACGGCTCGTCGATCTGCAGGTAGCCCGCCCCCGCCTTGGCCAGCTCCCGCAGCTCGAGGTTCATCGTGCGCGCGAGGTCGAGGGCGAACTCCGCCTCGCTCCGGTAGTGCTCGTTGCGGATGCGCTTCACCAGCGAGTGCGGGCCCGTCACCGTGAACTTGGTGGCGCGCTCGGTGTAGCGCTGGAGGAAGCGGACGTCCTCCACGAGGCCGAGCGTGGCCATGGGCATCTTGCCGCGGATCACGCTGTCGTAGAAGTCGTAGTAGAACTTCTTGGAGGCGTGGTCGATCTCCACGCCGGGCAGGCGCAGCGCGAAGTAGTCGATCAGGTTGTCGCGGCGCAGCTCGCCGTCGGTGACGACGTCGATGCCCGCCGTCTCCTGGTCCTTGATGGCGGCCTTGACCGCGGTGTCGTGGATCTCGTCGAGGTCGTGGCGGCTGATGCGGCGGAGGAAGTAGTCCGTCTTGAGCCGCTCGAGCCAGCCGGGCATCGCGTAGGAGCCCACGACCGCCGTCGGGAGTACGGGCAGACTGGCCATCGTCATCTGCGGGGGCCCCGACATGGCCCCCGCACTCCCCCACCGCCGATCCCTACCGTCACGTTCTGGCCCCCCATCGTCATCTGCGGGGGCCCCGACATGGCCCCCGCACTCCCCCGCCGGCATTCAATACCATCCGGGCTCTCCCCGTCCTTGTCAGTCTCGCTGGGTGGTGTAGAGGATCTTCGTGCGGGAGCCGGGCCGGTAGTGGAACGGGGCGAAGTGCACGTCGTAGCCGGCGCGCGCCCCCACCTCCCGCAGCAGCGCCCCGTTCACCCAGTTGACCACGGAGCCGTCCAGCTTGCCCGGCCCGCGGAAGCCCTGGCGGTACTCGTCCATGTCCGTGACGAAGATGTCCTGCACCTGCAGGAAGCCGCGTGGGTGGAGGAGTGGCACCGTGTTGAGGAAGCTCTCGACGGCGCCGGTCGAGAGGTGGAAGCGCACCTCGGCCGGCGCGTCGCTCAGGCACTCCTCGATGTGCGCGGGCGTGAGCCCGCCCGGCAGCCGCGCCGCCCCCAGGTCCTCCAGCTCCACCAGCCGCTCCTCGAGCCTGAGGGCCGCCCAGACGGCCTGCCAGAACCGCACGCCGCGGGCCCGGTCGGCGAAGGAGTCGGGGCCGACCTCGAGGAACTTGCCGATCGTGCGCGCGAGGTCCGCGAGGTCGAGATCGTGGTCCCGCGCGAGCGCCGCCGCCGCGGGCGTGGAGACATAGGCGCGGGCCTCCACCTGGAAGAACCGCCCGTCCTTTCGCACCATCTCGTCGCTGGGGAGGTTGTCGTAGACGTTGGTCAGGTGGATGTGGAGGATCTTGTAGCGGAGGAAGGAGAGGGTCTTGAACGGGTTGAGCGCGTCGAGGGCGATAAAGCTCGAGATCTCCTGGTGCCCGCGCACGGCCTGGGCCGCACGGTCGAGGATGCGGCTCGAGTAGTCGCTCAGGAGGAAGCGCAGGCGCGGGTAGTAGCCGCGGCCGCGCTCGGTGTCGAGCTGCTGGAAGCGGTCGAGCCAGCGCGCCGCCCGCTCGCCGGTGCCAACGCCGATCTCGAGGATGAAGATCTCCGGCGGGAGCTGGTTCCGCGCCTCCAGGTCGCGGAGGAGCGTCCAGAAGTCGGCGACCGCGTCGGCGATGGCGCCGTCGTGGTTGGCGTCCGACTTGCCGCTCGGCAGCGCCTGCTCGAAGGCGCGGCCGGAAACCGCCTCCCAGGCGGCCACGTGCTGCCAGAAGAGGGTGTTGAAGGCCCAGATCATGCTCGACCGGCCGGGGCCGAAGGGCTCGAGCGGCACGTGCGCCGGCTCCGGGCCGAAGGCGTCGGCGAGCGCCTCGGGGAGCAGCTCGCGCGTGGCCTGCCGCGCGTCGATGGCCAGCTCCACCAGGGGCGAGGGCGCCCCGCGGCAGTCGATCGCGCGGCGCACGCAGACCGGCTCCCGGAAGTTGTGCCGGTACTGGATCCAGTCGAGGTGCACGCGCAGGCGCGCCAGCACCCGGGGATCGGGGGGCGCCTGCTCGAGGACCGAGAGCAGATCCCCCACCACAGACGCCGCCCGGGTGCGCGGGTCCGGTAGGAAATTGATGTGGAGGATCATCGGTGTCCGTCACTCTAATCCGGGCGCCAGATAAAGGCAAACGGCCGCCGTCATGACCTTGGTTGACCCGCCGCGGTTCCCGAGAATACCTCTCGGCACAGGCCATCACCCGCGGCCGCGCCTCGCGGCCGTCGGGTGGAGGGCCTCGTTAGACCGCTCACAGTCACGAACGGTTCAAGGAGATCTTCGATCGCGCGGTCGGCCATGCCTCATTCCTTCATCGCTCCGGGTCACGGTGAGACACTGCGTCCGGCCTATCCGCCTTCCAGATCGCCGCTGTCCGTACGTCGGCCCGACGCCGGCGATCAGCGGCCGGGGCGAGCAACGCGAGCCCCGGACCGCTGGAACGCTGAGTTGGGCGGCACGCTTGCCTGTTCACGCGAGAAGCAAGGATGGTTCCGCAAAGCTGAAGACTTGCCCGTCGACTAACGCTGACCTGACTTCGCGCGCCATCCTCCGCTCGCCCCGGTCCCGCCGAGCCAGTAGACTCGCGTAGCCAGCAGATGCGGTCGCAGGCGTGGCAAGGACCCCCAGTTTGAGCGCAGCTGCCGGCATGAGAGCGCGAAGGCCACCCAGTTCTTGGAAGTAGTAATCGCGACGGCCGACATCGAAGACCTGATAAATAACGGCGCGGTGCACGGCTGCGGGACAACAGGCGGAGGCGGCGCGATGGATCAGCTGATACGGCAACTGAAGCACCGCATCGATCGGCAGATGCACACTCGTGCCCATCTCAAGCATATCGAGCCAGCCACGAAGAACCGCGCAGCGGTTCGGATCGCGTGGCCGATGCCGCCAATGATCGACGTTCTCATACGGCGGCTCGGTGTACTTGGCCTCAATTGCGATCACGACCGATGGCGCGATGATCATCAGGTCCGTACATGACGGCTTCCCGCGACCGCCGGCGACGTCGACCGAATGTTCGAAAGAAAACGTCCACGGAGCAGTTGCCGGAAAGCCGAGTTCATTCCGGAGTGGAGTGAGTCTCGCAACGGGTTCCTGCCAATACGCGACAAGCGGGATCGTCGATCGTCGCGGGGAGTCGAGATCCGCATCATGTAGCGCACTGACGATGCCTCGCCAGTCGGGCTGAGGGGCGCCCCTCACGAATAGACGCAACTCGGCCTCCCTACTCGTCACACGCCGCCCAACGTCGTGTTCAGCCGACGGCCGCTGGCGGCCGGTCGGCTGCCACAAGCAGTTGGGGGCATAGCCTTCGAAACTCGTGGAACCCGCTGTCACCTCACCTCAGCGACGACGTCCCCGAAGAACATGGTTCTCTCCGAGACATCGGAAGGGCGCTCCTTCCACCACCACTTGTAGATGCCGATCTTGAAGTAGCCCCGGCTGTCGTTGGGGTAGGCATTCGGGATGCCGTTTGCCGAGAGGGCTCGGGCGCCGTCCTTTTCTAGCTCCGTAATCGCGCTCGCGCCGCTCGAATCCGGTCGGTAATGGAGGGTCCACTGCACCCAGCGCCCCCGGTCCGGCGCCGCACTGCCGATGTCCCGGGTTTGCACCCGATTCCCGTCACGCAACTGCACTTGGTAGCGGTCCCCGACCAAGGTCATGCCCCACGGTGGGGAGCCTTGCGGGGCACCTTCATGGATCTGCCCGATGCCTTCGGGCTGCTTCGAGTCAAACCGGAAACCGGGAGGAAGGCATGTACTCCAACGAACCAGATACTCCCGGCCCGCTTCGAAGGTGAATCTTCCGGCAAAGCTAATTTCTGCGCGTGGAACCCCGTTGGCGACGCGCGAGTAGTCGTCCTGCTGGCGGATGGACACGCGAAGAGCCCGTTGCGGGGGCTGGCATGGTGCGTTCTCAAGCGTCATGGACGCCGGCGTAGGCTGCTGAAGCATCAGGCCCCGGTCGATTTCGCTTCGGAAATTCGTTTGGTAGACGGACTGGAAACCGGAACTGCTTGTGGCCAAGGTAGCCGCTCCGGCCCGAGGGGAAGGCGGGCCTTTCCGCTCGACGGTGCCACGGGAGCCAGGCGGGCGCGATGCCCGGCAACGAGGAGACAGCTCGCTTGCGTGCTGGTCGATGCAATCCGCGACCCGTCCGCCTCCGGACGGGACACCTGAGCAGAACCGCTCCCGCTCCGCTGTACAATCCTGCCACCAATCTGCATGAAGTGCTTGCGGAATTACCCAGTACATGCCTGCACCGGCCGCAATGAAGCACGCCTTGGTCAACCCCGTCATTCTCATTTTCTCGCTCACACCCTTTCACCGCACCGGCAAGGCGCAGATCGTCCCCCAACTCGAAGTCGACAGACCTTGATAGCACTGGGGAGGCTCGCCGCCGCCGCGATCGCCGTTTTCGTCGTCAGGGGGTCGAATCCCCTTCGCCCCGCGCTACCATCAGGTACGACGTGCCGTCCAGGACCTCGTACCGGTTTCCATCCGACGGGATCGCGGCGTAGTCGTCGTATCGAGCTTGCGCGCACCGCTCCGGACCACCCGAGGCCCGCAGTCCCCGGGCGCCGGCACGCGGCTCACCGTGCCCTCGCGTCGGCGGCCCGCCCTGCGGCGGCGCCACGAGCGGCCATCGCCCGCCGCGGCGCGTAGAACGAGGGCTCGGGCGCGCCCCGCAGGCAGTCGCGCGTGAACTCGATCAGGTGGTGGCTCACCACCGCGCTGTGGATCAGATGCTCCACCCGCCCCGCCCGCAGCATCCGCCACGCCATCGGCCAGAACACCGCGCGGTAGTCGCCGCGCACGCCGATGCGCCAGCAGAGCCGCGCGACGATCCCGAGCCCCCGCGCGACGTTGCGCCCGGTGACGCGGTGACGGCTCAGC
>JACQCN010000167.1 GCA_016201575.1 Candidatus Rokuibacteriota bacterium
ATCGCCTTCACCGGGCACACCGGCTCGCAGGCGCCGCAGTCGATGCACTCGTCGGGATGGATGTAGAGCATGTCCGTCCCTTCGTAGATGCAGTCGACCGGGCACACTTCAACGCAAGCCTTGTCCTTGACGTTGATGCACGGCTCAGCGATCACGTAGGCCATCTAGGCGACCTCCTCGCGAGTTTCCCGCTACCCGGCCGGACCTAGCATTCATAACGTAACTGTAGCAACGGTGTCAAGCATTTCGCGGGTTTCCGCACGCTTCCGCGAGCTCGTCGGAGTCACTCGGTTCGAGCGCGCCGCTTCGAGCGCCGGCTTCGCCGGCGCAACGATCCCGGGGGATGCTCGAAAGGGGGCCGTCGAGGCCCTTTCGACTGTCGAGCAGCGCTCGGCGTGTTCGGCGCTTTCGAGCGCCGGCTCCGCCGGCGCAACGCCAGGGGGGAGGTTCGGAAGGGAGGCGAAGCCCCCCTCCGAGGTTTTACTGCGTCCGGAGCCTCGGATCGAGCGCATCGCGGAGCGAGTCACCGAAGAGGTTGAAGGCGAAGACGGCGAGACTGATCGCCAGCCCGGGGGCCAGCGCGAGCCAGGGCGCCGTCTCGGCGAAGTCCACGGCCGCCCCCTTGAGCATGAGGCCCCAGGCCGGCGTCGGCTCGGCCACGCCGAGGCCGAGGAACGACAGAGAGGTCTCGAGCAGGATGGCCTGGCCCATGAACGCCGTGAGCATGATCAGGTACGGGGCCATCACGTTGGGCAGCATGTGGCGGAGGATGATGCGCCGGCGGCTGAACCCGGCCGCCCGGGCGGCGTCGACGTAGGCGGCCCGCCGGATGGCCAGCGCGCTCGACCGGATGACGCGCCCGCAGCGCGGGATCATCGGGACCGTGATGGCGAGGACCACGTTGCCCACGCCGTGGCCGAGGACCGCGACCACCGCCAGCGCCAGGATGATCAGCGGGAACGACAGGAAGACGTCCATCACCCGCTCCACCAGCAGGTCGACGGCGCCGCCGAAGTAGGCGGAGGCCACGCCGATCACGGCGCCGACCGTCGCCCCCACGAGCGCGGCGACGAGCCCGACGGTGAGCGCGGTGCGGGGGCCGTAGACGAGACGGGAGAGCACGTCGCGCCCGAAGGCGTCGGTGCCGAGCCAGTGGGCCGCGTCGGGGCGCGCCAGCATCGCCCCGTAGTCCGGCGCCAGCGGGTCGTAGGGCGCGAGCACCGGGGCCGCCGCGGCGACGAGCGCCATGAGCCCGATCACGGCCGCGCCCGCCGCGCCGAGCGGGCGCCGGCGGGCGAAGTCGCGCGCCGTCTCGCGCCACCCCGCGCGCCGGGCCGGCGCCGCCTCCTCGAGCGGGACCGCGCCGCCGGCGGCCGTCACGCGTAGCGGATCCGAGGGTCGAGCCAGGCGTAGACCAGGTCGACCACGAAGTTGACGAGCACCGTGACGAAGGCGACCAGGAGCACCAGCGCCTGGGTGAGCGTGTAGTCGCGGTGGGCGATGGACTCCACGAAGAGCAACCCGAGCCCGTTCAGGTTGAACACCTGCTCGGTCACCACGAGCCCGCCGATCAGGAACGCGAACTCCAGCGCGATGACCGTGAACACCGGCAGCATGGCGTTCTTGACGGCGTGCCGCGAGAGCACCAGGCGCGGCCACAGCCCCTTGGCGCGCGCCGTGCGGATATAGTCCTCGCGCAGCACCTCCAGCATGGCCGAGCGCATCATGCGCGTGGACACGGCCGAGTAGCGGTAGCCCACCGCGAGCGCGGGCCAGACGAGCTGGGCGAGGTTGCGCCCGGGGTTCACGTAGATCGGCGTGAACTCGATGGGCGGCAGCCAGCGGAACGCGAGGAGGAGCCCCAGGATCACGAGGATGCCGAGCCAGAACGACGGCACCGCGAGCCCGGCGATCGAGAAGACCCGCACCGCGTAGTCGACCCAGGTGTCCTGGCGGACGGCGGCGAGGATCCCGAGCGGGATGGCCAGCGTCACCGCGACGAGCGTGGCCAGCACCGCCACCTCGAGCGAGAGCTGGAAGCGGAGCGCGATCTCGCGGGTGATGGGCGCGCCCGTCCACATCGAGCGCCCGAAGTCGAGCCGGACGATGCCGGCCATCCAGTCGAGGAACTGGCGCCACCGGGGACGGTCGAGGCCGAGGCGCGCGCGCTCGACCTGGAGGGCCGCCCTGGAAGCGAAGGAGCTCTCCCCGGCGAAGCGCAGCTCGACGACGTCGCCGGGCAGGACGCGCATCAGCACGAACACGAGCACGGCCACCCCGACGAGCGTGGGGATCATCAGGAGGAGCCGCTTGAGGACGTACCGCGCCACGGCCGAAGGGTCAGTCGCCGAGCCAGACCGTCTCGAGCTGCTGGTTGACGTAGTGGCTGGGCGTGACGTACCAGCCGTGGAGCTGGCGCAGGTGGGCGATGATGCGGTGCCACTGGAGCGTGGTCAGGTAGTGCGCCTCCTCGTCCACCAGCCGCTTCTCGAAGGCCCGGACGAAGCGGATGCGCGCGCCCTTGTCGGTGGCCCGGCTCTGCTTCTGGTAGAGGTCGTCGAGCGCCGGGTCCTGGTAGCGGGCGTAGTTGGCGTCGGAGACGGAGGCCGACTGGAACTTGTAGAGGTCGAGGTCGGGCTCCACCAGGTAGCCGCACTGGAAGTCGAGGGCCACCTCGTAGTCGCCGCCCCGCAGGACCGTGAAGTAGGCAGCGGGCTCGATCATCTCCTGGGTGACGTTGAGCCCGATGCGGCGCCACTGGTCGATCAGGTACACGCCGACCGGCTCGTAGGGATGGGCGATCGCCCGGTTCTTCAGCGTGAACGCGAAGCCCTCCGGCACGCCGGCCGCCTTGAGGAGCCGCCGGGCCTCCGCCCGCGACTTCTCGATGTCGCGGCCGTAGCCCGCGAGCTTCTCCAGCTCGGCCGGCGGCGTGGCGAACTCCGTGCCCGGCACCTGCACCCCCGCCACGTCGCGGACGATCGTGATCTTCGACAGCGCCCGGGACATCTCCCAGCGGTCGATGGCCAGCGTCAGCGCCCGGCGCACCCGCTTGTCGTCGAAGGGCTTCTTCTCGTGGTTGACGCCGATCCAGTTGGTGCAGTCCCACGGGCTTTCCTGGAAGCGCACGCGGTCGCCCAGCGCCTTCTCGAGCTGCTCGCGCTCGCCCGGCGTGATGCCGCGGAACTGGGTCACCGCCCGCTCGCCCCGGATGGCCGCGATCTGGGCCGAGGCGGCCTTGACGAAGGTCGCGCGGAAGCCGTCCAGGTAGGGCAGCCCGGGACGGAAGTACTTCGGGTTGCGCTTCCCCAGCACGTGCGAGCCCTTGACGTGCTCGACGAATACGAAGGGCCCCGTGCCGTCCACGTGCGTCTCGTACCAGTGCGGGTCCTGGCGGAGCCGGTCGGCGCTGTAGATGAAGTTCCAGGGCGAGGCCAGCAGAGCCAGCGCCGCCGCCGACGGCCACTTGAGCCGGAAGACCACCGTCCGGTCGTCGGGCGCGGCCACCGATGCGAAGGCGAGATAGGCGGCCTTGCGGCTGGAGGCGACGCCCTCCGGCGGGAAGATGATGTGGTCGTAGGAGGCCTTCACGTCGCGGGCGGTCAGGGGCTGGCCGCCGTGGAAGGTGATCCCCTTGCGGATCTTGAAGGTGTAGGTCCGGTGGTCGCGGGAGATGGTCCAGCTCTCCGCGACGTCGCCGCCGATCCGCGCGCCCTTGGGGTCCGTGGGGTCGATCCGCAGGAGCAGGCTGTAGAAGGGCGCGATCGGATGCATCGTGCCGAACGTCTCCTCGCGGTGGCCGTCGTAGGAGGGCGGCTCCGACGGCACCACGAAGACGAGCTCCCCGCCGCGGCGGGGCGTCTCCTCGGCGTGCGCGCTAGACAACGCGACGACCACCGTCAAGAGTGCGCCGAGGGCCGCGAGCGGGCGGAGCATGGCACGGCGAGCGTAGCCAGCCCGGCGACTCCCTGTCAAGCCGGCCGGGAATGCGTGGCGCCCCGAGAGCGGGACGCCGCGGGGCGCGAGCGGATATCATTCGCTTGACAAAGCGGGGTCGTGCTTTCTACATTCGGCCCACCCGCAGCTTTGCCCAAGGAGGAGCAGGTCTTTATGACGGGGCATCACCTCCCCACCCGCCGAGCCCGCATAGGGACGAGTGCCGGGCGCGTCGTGGCCGACGCTTGCGGGCGCGATCACCTGGCTCCCACCTGCCCTCGGCGAACCGCGCGAGACCACGGGTTCGACCGCCGCCGTCGCCGACCGGCCATGGCCGGTTACTGCCGCTGATGATCCGGAGGACGTCCTGCATCCTGTGGGTGGCGGCATTCGCAATCGCCGGTGTCGTTCGCGCGTCCCACGCCCAAGAACCCGGCGACCTGACGAAGCTGAGTCTTGAGGAACTGATGAAGGTAGACGTCGTTTCCATCAACGTTCTGGGAAGCCATGTCCACCTTGCTGGTGAGTGGATGCTCGCCTACGAGTATATGCTCGAAGACATGGATGGGAATCGGGACGGCACCAGGCGAGTCAGTCACCCACGTGTACTTCAAGATTTCGGTACGGTCCCGACGAACATGAGCATGGAAATGCACATGGCGACGGTCATGTATGCGCCGAGCGAGGATGTGACGCTCATGGCCATGCTCCCCTATCTCCGCAAAGTGATGAATCACGTCACGCGCTCAGGCGTTCGGTTCACAGAACGTTCGGAGGGCATCGGAGATCTCCAACTGCGCGTCCTCGGCACCGTGTACAGGTTGGACCGGCTCGAGCATCGACTTCTCGCGAATGCCGGACTGAGTTTGCCGGCTGGGTCGATCGACGAGAAGGACTTCGGATCTGACCGAACGAAGGGCAAGGTGAGACTGGAGTACGATGATCAACTGGGGTCTGGTACGGTTGACCTACTCCCCGGCCTCACATACCTGGGTCAATCGGAGGACTGGGCCTGGGGAGCCGAGATGATTCCGACCATCAGGCTCGGGGAAAACAGCAACCATTACCGCCTCGGAAATCGCTATCGCTTGAGCACCTGGGCGGATCGGAAGTGGACGGACTGGCTGAGTGTATCGGGCCGAATCGACGGACAGCTCTGGGAGAATATCCACGGCGCCGATCCAACGCTCGACTCGGCGGCGGCACCAACAAAGGACCCCAAACGACGTGCGGGAAGGCGAGTTGACTTCCTGCTTGGACTCAACCTGTACGCGCCGCGCGGCGTCCTTCAAGGACATCGCCTGGCGTTCGAAGCCGGGGCACCCGTCTACCAATCGCTCGACGGGCCAGCACTGCAGACCGATTGGGTGGTGCGGGTCGGATGGCAATGGGTGTACTAGATCGTCGAAGGGGGCCTCGACGGCC
>JACQCN010000148.1 GCA_016201575.1 Candidatus Rokuibacteriota bacterium
CGCGGCCGCGCACGGCGATCTCGGTCGTCTCCACCGCCCGCCGGAGCGGGCTCGTGTAGACGGAGGCGAGCGCGCGCGAGCGGATCGCGCGGCCGAGGGCCTCGGCCTGGCGGCGGCCGAGGTCGGAGAGCCCGACGTCGCTGGCCCCCTGGAACCGGCGGCGGGCGTTCCACTCCGTCTGGCCGTGGCGGGCCAGGAGGAGCTTCACGGGCGCTCGCCGCCTTTGATCGCCGCCCGCCGCTTCGCTAGTCTCGAATTCATCGGCTCGCCTCAATCAACTCGGGCCGCGCCTCGCGGCGGCCTCGCCGGAGGCTCGTCGGCGCCGCTCGGCTCGGACGGCGGGTTGGCGGCTCGCAATGCCACGCGGAGACGCGCCAGCGTCTCCTCCTTGCCGAGCAGGGCCAGGACCTGGAAGAGCGGCGGCGAGGCGGTGCCGCCCGTCACCGCGAGCCGCGTGAGCTGCGCGAGGTCGATCAGCTTGAGCCCGAGCTCGTCGGCGAGCCTCCGGTAGAGCGCTTCCAGGCGCTGGGCCTCGAACCGCGGCTCCGCCGCCAGGCGGTCGATCAGGAGCGCCAGCCGCTCCGCGCCCGGGCCGGTGAAGAGCGTGGCCGCCGACTTCGGGTCCCAGCTCTTCGGCGCCTGGAAGTAGAAGCGGCCGGCCTCCACCATGTCGACGAGCGTCTTCGCGCGCTCCCGGAGAGTGTCCGCCACCTGGCCCAGCCACGCGCGATCGCGGGGTGGCGTGAGGCCGGCCCGCTCGATGAACGGGATCAGCTCGCCGGCCAGCCGCGCGGGCGCGGCGGCCTTGAGCCAGTGCTGCGACACCCACTCGAGCTTCGTGCTGTCGAAGACCGCGCTCGACGCCCCCACGTGCTTCAGGTCGAAGTGCTCGACCAGCTCCGCGCGCGTGAAGATCTCCTGGTCCCCGTGCGACCAGCCGAGCCGGGCCAGGTAGTTCACCATCGCCTCGGGCAGGATGCCGGCGTCGCGGAAGGCCTGCACCGAGGTGGCGCCGTGGCGCTTGGACAGGCGCGTGCGGTCCGGGCCCATGATCATCGGGATGTGGGCGAACTCCGGCAGCGCGTAGCCCAGCGCCCCGTAGCACAGCACCTGCTTGGGCGTATTGGACAGGTGGTCGTCGCCGCGGATGACGTGGGTGATCCCCATGGTGACGTCGTCGACCACGACGCAGAAGTTGTAGGTGGGGACGCTGTCGCGGCGCACGAGGATCCAGTCGTCGAGCTGCGAGTGGGCGAAGGTGACGGGGCCGTGGATCAGGTCCTGCACCACCGTCTCGCCCTCGGCCGGGATCCGGAGCCGCAGCGCGCCGGCCGCGAGGCCGCGGTCGCGGCAGCGTCCCGAGTAGCGGAAGGTCTCCCCGCGCTGCTGGGCGATCTTGCGCTCGGCCTCGAGCTGCTCGGGCGGGCACTCGCAGTAGTACGCCTGCCCGCTCCGCACCAGCCGCCGCGCGTGCTCGCCGTAGATCTCGAAGCGCTCGGTCTGCCGGTACCCCGGCGCCGGCGGGCCCTCGTCCCAGGCGAGCCCGAGCCAGCGCAGGGCCTCGAGGATCGACTCGATCGACTCCTCGGTCGAGCGCGTCCGGTCGGTGTCCTCGATCCGGAGCACGTAAACGCCGCCGTGATGCCGGGCGAAGAGCCAGTTGAAGAGCGCGGTGCGGGCGCTGCCGACGTGGAGATGCCCCGTCGGGCTCGGCGGGAAGCGGACCCGGACCGGCGGGGACACGACTCAGTCGACGTCGGGGGGAGCGAGCGCCGCTCCTCCCCGACACCCCCCACCGGCTATCGTCGGCGCCAATTTCGTCACGCCCGCTCCGTCAACGTCGGGGGGAGCGAGCGCCGCTCCTCCCCGACACCCCCCACCGGCTATCGTCGGCGCCAATTTCGTCACGCCCGCTCAATACGTCTCGAAGAGCCGGCCCCAGGGAGTCCGCGAGAACTCCCGGATCCGCGCGGCGCCGATCGTCGGGTACCAGAGCCAGTCGTGATAGACGTTGGAGGCAAACGGGGCCCACACCACGAGCGGCGAGTGCAGGAGGAGCTTCTTCAGCGGGCGGAGCGGCCCCTTGCGGATGAGCTGGTCGCCCCAGATCACGAGGCTCCGGCGCGTCCGGAACCCCATGTTCAGGTCGGCGGCGTCGGCGTCGCCGAGGATCTCGATCTTGCGCGGGTCGGCCACGCCGAGCCCGCGCTCGTGACACATCCGGAGGTACGGGATCGACAGCGGGTCGAAGCCCATGATCTTCGCCGCGATCGCGTCGATCGCGACCTGGTCGGCGGAGGCGAGGATCAGATTGCCGACCCGCGGGATCATCGTGCGCGGCCCCGCCCCGTCGCCCATGACGGTGCCGTCCATCACCGCGAACACCGAGGGATGCAGCTCCCGCTGCATGTACATCAGGTCCACCAGCACCTCGTGCATGAACTCGTGGGCGTAGTGCCGCACTTCCTTGAGCAGCCCGCCGAAGCTGTTCTTGATGGCGCCGGTGGTGACCGCATGCCCGTGCACTTTACAGGTGGGAGCCTGGAGGATGTTCTTCCCCACGTACATCTTCGGGATCTGGATTCCCTCCGGGAAGATGTCGTTGAGCTTCAGCAGCGGCGACGTGAACCGGTACGTGATCCACTCGACGTCGGGCAGCGGGATGAACGGCAGGCCGGCCCGCTGGAGGATCGGCATCCACTTGTTGTTGTGGGCGCCCTTCACCGGGTTGGTGACGACGGTCTTGTTCTCGACCGGGAAAATCCGGGCGCGGTCGTAGCCGTCCTCCCGCAGCGTCTTGACGATGCCCTCGACCTGCCAGGGCTGGCTCGAGCACGCGGGGAAGTACTTCGTCCAGGAGAGGTTGAGCTTCAGGATGAGGTCCTGCTCGCGCGGGAGGAGCCGGTCGTACTTGCCGAGCCGCATCAGCCGGCCGTAGTCGGCCACCACCGTCTCGGGGCGCGTCCGGAGCACCGCTACCTGGGCGGGCACGCTGGGCATCCTTCCTTGAAATGGAGCAAAAACACGCCTGAAAGCCATCTTAACATCACCCCCGCCGCTGGCCGAGCGGGGCCTACAGCATACTTCCCACGGGGAGGAGTCCCCTTCCGAGGACGCGCCCGGCAGGGCCCGACAGGACACCTTCGTCACGGATGGAGGGCGACACTTCGAGCGCCGGCTTTGCCGGCGAGCCTTCCCTCCTCCCGTACCTCGTGTCGGACCGGGAGGATGCGGAGCACGTGCACCACGCGGTGGCGATCCATCTCGACCACAGCCTCGAGGAGCCTCAGATCCCGCCCGGCGCGGTCCGCCGGCAGCGCCTCGCCCTCGGAAAACCAGCGCTGGTATTTCGCTGTCGGCACGCGCGTGAGCCTTCCGTCGTCGGCGGCGATAGAGCAGCGCAGACTGTAGCCCATCTCAGCCCCATCTTAGCCCGGGCTGACCATTGGGACCGCGCGCTGACTGTATCCCGTTCCATGCAGTCATCCGGGACTCGCAACGGCCGGGGGATTTGCCTTGTGCGCTCCGACCCGTTCGACTATGTTCGAAGTCGACGAACAAAAGGGAGGATGGGCATGGTCGCCCGTCGGTCGAGCGGCCCGATCTCATATCCCGCATCGTCGGGAGGCGCTCTCACTGCGACGCTCGCGGCCCGTGAAGCCGGCCCGGTCGGCGCGCCGAAGCCGCGTCTCCTCGACCACGTCCGCGAGGCCATCCGCCAGACACTACAGCGTCCGCACCGAGAAGGCCTGTGTCGCGTGGACCCGCCGGTACATCCCCTTCCACGGCAAGCGCCATCCCGCGGAGATGGGCGCGCCCGAGGTCACGCGGATCCTGACGTCACTCGCCGTCGACGGGAACGTGGCGGCGTCGACCCAGAACCAAACGCTGAGCGCCCTCCTGTTCCTTCACCGCGAGGTGCTCGGGCAGGAGCTCCCGTGGCTGGACGACGTCGTCCGCGCGAAACGCCCGCAACGGCTGCCCGTCGTCCTGACGCGCGACGAGGTCCGCGCCCTCCTCGAGCGGCTCGACGGCGTCCCCCGCCTGATGGCGGTCCTCATGTACGGCGCCGGGCTCCGCCTCCTCGAGTGCGCCCGGCTGCGGGTCAAGGACGTGGACTTCGCCACCAGCCAGGTCGTCGGGCGCGGCGGCAAGGGCAACAAGGACCGGATGACGATGCTGCCGGCGGCCGTCAAGCCCGATCCCGCGCGGCATCTCGAGGCGGTGCGGACCCAGCACCAGCTCGACCTCCAGCACGGCGCCGGCTGGGTGGAGCTGCCGCACGCCCTCGCGCGGAAGTACCCGAACGCCGGCCGCGAGTTGGCTTGGCAGGGTCTCCCCCGCGACGAGGATCTACGTCGAGCGCCTCACCGGCCAGCGGCGCCGGCACCACCTCCACGAATCGGTCCTGCAGCGCGCGGTGAGGGACGCCGTCCGCCGCGCCGGCTGTTACACAGGTCTCTATAACCCGGCTCTGGACCGTGCTACGCAGTTCCGTATAAGTAAGAGGTACACGGCAGCGTGAGAGGGGCGGGTGAAGGTCGGAGAACTGATTCGGCTTCTTGAGGAGGATGGATGGCGGCTGGCGCGAACTCGCGGCAGCCACCGGCAGTACAAGCATCCGAGCAAGCCGGGAACCGTTACGGTGGCCGGCAAGCCGAGTCTGGACGTGCCTCCTGGTACGTTGAACGCCATACTCAAGCAGGCTGGCCTCAAGAAGGAGAAGTGAGGATGGCAATGACGCGTTACATGGTGGTCGTTGAGCGGGGAGAGACGAGCTGGGGAGCGCATGTCCCTGACCTGCCGGGCTGTGTAGCGGTAGGGGAGACTCGCGAGGAAGTCCTACGGCTGATCCGCGAAGCCATCGAGTTTCACATCGACGGCCTGAGGCAGGACGGGCTGCCCGTGCCAACGCCGAGCTCAGAGGGAGAGTTCGTCGAGGTGGGGGCCGCGTAACTTCGGCATCCAGCCGACCGCGCTTCGCGCCGCGGCTGATACCGGCGTCAGGCTGCGACGAGCCCGGAGAAAAGTGGGTGAAGAACATTCGGTTGGCGATGCGGCTAATCTGGACGGCATACGGTGCATTGGCCCTCGCTGTCGCGCTCTTCGCGGTCACCATACACTGGATACGCCCGCATGTCGGGGTCGTTGTCCTCGCCACCTTCCTCTTAGGCGCGGGCGGGACTGCGGCGGGACTCTCGCTGCTGAGCGGTAGTGTGCTCGGCACACACGCGCTGATGCAGCAAAAGACACTCCGCAGGCCGGTTGCCGTGGTGACCGTGCTTGTCGGCGGGCTGGGGGTCTCGTTCGTCGGCTGGATCGCCTGGGGGTTTTGGACGCACTACTGAATCAGGGCGGCGTGCATATTTGAGCTACGTCTCGCAGAACCCATAAGGATTGAGACGACCGCCGCGGTCGTTTCAATCCGATGTTCAAGAAGCCCGGTGTGCGCATCGGGTGTCAGCGGGATATGGGGAATGCCTCGGGAGGGCTGGGACGGGAGCGAGCGCTACGACGACGGCGGGGACCCCGACGGGCCCTCAGACATCCCGTGGCCTGGGTCGAAGAGGCCGTTCACGCTCGGCGCCGAGCGCGATGGAGTCAGTGTGAGCCTCACGATGTCGATGGCGCGTGATGACGGGCACACCGAGGCCGTGCCGGTCCGTGAACGTTGCGGGACCGGGTCAGCGAGGGGGCGCCTGGGCGCCTCGCTGTCCGCGCAGCGCTCGCGATGTGCGGACGCCGCGGGCGTGCCGCGCGGCTCAGGGACCCACAGGCACGGCGCTGAGGGTGGACGACTCGCCGGCCGGCTGGCCAAGCGAGGGGAGCCAGCCGATCGCGGAGTCTCCGGGCAGGAGCAGGCGGGAGAACCGCAGGGCGCCCCCGCAGTGACGGCAGCGCAGGGCCGCCGCCGGTGGCTCGCTCGCGGCCTCGGGGGCCGCCAGGGCAAACCCGCTGGCCATCTCGATACGGGCTTTGACGTCCTCCAGGGGCACCGAGGCGCTGGGTGAGAGGAAGCCGTAGTAGCGCACCTTCATGAAGCCCCGGGGCAACACGTGCTGGAGGAAGCGGCGCATGA
>JACQCN010000149.1 GCA_016201575.1 Candidatus Rokuibacteriota bacterium
CCGTCCGCCCCGCGCCGCGCGGCCTTCGGGCGAGTGGGTGACGGAGCCGGCCCCGCGGGGACCGCACCCCGCGACAGGACCCGCCCGCCACACGCGACTGCCGTTCGTCAACGATGCGGGCTAGCGTGATGGGATGACGTCGGGATGACCGACGCCAGGTTCCGGCAGGCGGCGGGGACCTACTTCGTGTACGGCGTGATCTACTGGGTGACGGCGCTGTACCTTCAGCTCCACGTGTTCCGCGTGCGGGGCTCGCTGCTGCTGTGGTTCGGGATCGGGGCGCTCATCGCCGTCGGCGTGCCCTGGCTCCTCGCGCGCCGGCGCGCCTGGTTCGAGCGCTGGGTCCTCAACCGGCGGGACTTCGCGCGGATCCTGGCCGTGCTCGTGGCCGTCCGCGCCGTGCTGGTCGCCCGGATCGCGATCCGGGGGCCCGAGTCGATGCCGATGCCGGGTGTGGGCGGCGGCGTCCCCACGACGGCGGCGGGAGCGTGGGCGATGGCCGTGGTCGCCCTCGTCACCGCCGTGATGCTCGCCCGCGCCGGGTGGGCGAGGGAGGGGCCATGAAGAAGTACCGGGACATCGCCGGCGACGGCGGCTCGAACATCGTCGGCCAGGTCGAGGCCCAGCAGGCCCGGCTGCGGAGCCGGCTCGCCGGCGTGCGCCGGATCGTCGCGGTCGTATCGGGCAAGGGCGGCGTGGGCAAGTCCTCGGTGACCGCCAACCTCGCGGCCGCGTTTGCGCTCGCCGGGTGGTCGGTCGGCGTGCTCGATGCCGATCTCAACGGGCCGTCGATCGCCAAGATGCTCGGCCTCCGGGGCCGCTCGCTGGCCGTCGGTGCCGACGGCGTCGACCCGCCGCGGAGCGCGCTCGGCGTCAAGGCCATGTCCATGGACCTGCTCCTGCCGGGCGATGCCACGCCGCTCACCTGGGCGGCGACCACCCAGGCCGAGTCGCACACGTGGCGCGGCACCATGGAGGCGAACGCGCTGCGCGAGTTCCTGGCCGACACCGCCTGGGGCGCCCTCGACCTCCTGATCCTGGATCTGCCGCCCGGCACCGACCGGCTGGTCACCGTCGCCGGCCTCGTGCCCGCGCTCGACGGCACCGTGCTCGTGACCATCCCCTCCGAGGTCTCGCACCTGATCGTCAAGAAGTCGATCACCGTCGCGCGGCAGACCGGCGCGCCCGTGCTCGGCCTCGTCGAGAACATGGCGGGCTACGCCTGCCCGGACTGCGGCGCGATCAACCCGCTCTTCAGCGGCCCCGGGGGCGCGGCGCTCGCCGCCGAGTTCGGGATCCCGTTCCTCGGCGCCGTTCCCTTCGACCCCCGGATGGCGGCGGCCGCCGACCGCGGCGAGGCCTTCGTCGCGGCCGGGATCGACAGCCCGGCGGCCCGCGCGCTCCTCGCGGTGGCCGACGCCCTCCGCGCCCGCCTCGCCCCGCGGTGACCGCGCGCTTCTGTCTCCGCTGCGGTGCCGCGCTCCGCACGCGGCGCGAGGGTGGAAAGGCGCGGCGCGCGTGCCCGCGCTGCGGCTGGACCTTCTACGGCAACCCGGCGCCGGCGGCCGTCGCCGCGCTGGTCCGAGGCGACCGCGTGCTCCTCTCCCGCCGCGCCCGCACACCCCACGCCGGCACGTGGGATCTTCCCGGCGGGTTCCTCGAGGCGGGCGAGACGCCGGAGGGCGCGCTCCGGCGCGAGCTGGCGGAGGAGCTCGGGATCCGCGTGGGCGCGGTGCGCCAGCTCGGCGCCTACCCGGACCGGTACGGGCCCAGCGGCGTGCCGGTGCTCACGATGGTGTTCGAGGCGAGCCCCGGGCGGGGCCGCATGACGGCGAAAGACGACGTGTCGGAGGTGCGGTGGTTCCCGCTGGCCGCGCTGCCGCTCCGCGAGATCGCATTCCCGTCGGTGCGGGTGGCGCTCCGCGAGGTGGTCGCCCGCCGCCGGTCAGCGCGGCGCGCGCGGGCGCGCCGCGTCAGGGGCAGATGACGCCGGGCTCGAGCTGGTAGTTCTTGACCTTGTAGGTCGCGACGAAATCGTCCTTGTAGAGCGTCACCCGCAGCGCCCCCACGGCCGTGTCGCCGTCCCACCCGAGGATCTTCACCCCGCCGGCCATCTCGCGCGCCGTCACCCGCCCGGCCAGGAAGTCGGCCGCCGTCGCCCGGTCGATGAAGACCGCGATCGTCTCGTGGACCGGCCGGTCGCCCTTCGTCGCGGCCGACTGCTTGAGCCAGTCGAGGATGATCGTGAAGCCCTCGAGGTCGGGGTCGGCGGTCATCGCCGGGTTCTTCGTCATGCGCCGGAGCAGCGGGCCCACGTAGCGCGAGTACATGGCCGAGGCCCGGTCCTGGAGAGGCAAGCGCGCGAAGACGGGCGAGGGATCCTGCTCGATGAAGATCCGGAGCGAGAGGTACCGGGAGTCGGCGGGAAGCAGGTGGCGCGGCCGCTGGAAGCTGATGCTGTGCTTGTCCACCTCGACCCAGGGCATGCAGTGGTAGATCCCCGCGTTCAGCGTCTTGAGGTCCGGGGCGTACTTCGTGGCCAGCGCGCGGCCCTTGGCCGTGGTGTACTGGTCGAGCGGCAGGATCTTCTCGTCGAGGGGCGCCTCCGCCTGGGCCCGCGCGCCGAGGAGCAAGAGCGCCAGCCCCAGCGCCGCCGCGACCCGGCTCGGCGCGCGCCCGAGGAACCACCGCTTCGAGCGCCGGCTTTGCCGGCGCAACGATCCCGGGGGATGCTCGAAGGGGGCCGTCGAGGCCCCCTTCGATGGCTTAGCGCTCAAGGATCTGCTCCGTGCTCACCGTGATGGGCTTCCCCCACCAGCCCTCGTCCCGCGACACCGCGATGTCCTGGCGGGTGACGTGCGCCGTCGATCCCTCGCGGTTGCGGATCGAGAACGTCAGGTGCTCGCCCGAGGCGAAGTGGCTCGGATGCTCCTTCCACGTCTGCCATTCCTCCTTGGACGCGCAGCCGGTAGTGGCCAGGAACGCCGTCGTGCCGATGAGGAGAAAAGTGCGGATGTGCATCGGAGGCCCCC
The DNA here is from genome assembly GCA_016201575.1 of Candidatus Rokuibacteriota bacterium. GTDB lineage: Bacteria > Methylomirabilota > Methylomirabilia > Rokubacteriales > CSP1-6 > AR9. The sequence goes on from JACQCN010000149.1 coordinate 3,033, forward strand.
CTTGCGACGTACCTTAATGTGAAGCGCCGGGTTCATGCTACTTAATCCCGCGCGACGTGGCAACCGGGTGGTAGACTCGAACGACGAAGGCGTAAGAGATCCGCGATGAGCGCCCTAACGATCCATCGCCAGCCCGCCGGCCTCCGGCGCCCGGTCATGATCCTGGCCTTCAGCGGCTGGAACGACGCCGCGGAGGCCGCCACGACGGCGGCCCGCTTCCTCACGGGCGCCTGGCAGGCCGAGAAGTTCGCGGAGATCGACCCCGAGGAGTTCTTCCACTTCGGCCTCTCGCGGCCCTACGTCCGCTTCAAGGCGGGCTCCCAGACCGAGCGCGAGGTGATCTGGCCCACCACCGACTTCGCGCTCGCCCAGTCGCCGGCGCTGCCGCGGGACGTCATCATCGGCGTCTCCGCCGAGCCTCACCTGCGGTGGAAGACCTACGGCGGCGCCGTGCTGGAGCTGGCCCGGCGGTGCGAGGTGTCGCTCGTGCTCACGCTGGGCGCGCTGCTGTCGGCGGTGCCGCACACGAAGCCCGTCCGCCTGGCGGGGAGCGCCTCCGATCCCGAGCTGGCTGCCCGTTTCGGCATCAAGCCCACCCGGTACGAGGGGCCGACGGGGATCGTGGGCGTGATGAACACGATGTGCCGCGAGGCGGGCGTTCCCGCGGCGAGCCTGTGGGCCAACGTCCCGCACTACATCACCGGCATCGAGAACCCGAAGGCCGCCCTCGCCCTCGTCGAGCGCGTGCTCGCGTTCCTGCCCGCGGAGGTCGACGTGTCCGACCTCGCCGAGGGGGCCCGGCAGTTCGACGACAACCTCCGGGAGATCGTCGCCCAGAACGCGAAGATCGCCGCCTACGTCAAGAAGCTCGAGGCGAGCGAGACCGACGAGGAGCCGGAGCCCGCGGACACGGGTGAGCTGCCTCCCGCCTCGGACCTGGTCGCCGAGATGGAGCAGTTCCTGAAGCAGCAGCGTCCAGACTAGACAGTGCGAGGCGCCCGCCGAGCCCTCCCTCTGGCAAGCCCCGCAATGGCGGCGCGCGACTCTCCTGCGCGCGAGGCGGGGTGGGCCAAGTCAGTAGACTGCCTCTGGCAAGCCCCGCAATGACGGTGCGGCTCGCGGGCGCGCTGCTGACCCTGCTCGCCGTCCTGCCCTCCTCCGCCCCGGCGGCGGCCGGCGCCAGGGTCGCCCTCACCCCGCGCTCGCCCCGGATCGGAGACGTGAGCATGGTCGTCGTGCAGGGGATACCTGACGGCGCCACGCTGGAGGGCTCGGTGGCGGGCCGGTCGCTGGTCTTCTTCCCCTATGCCGGCGGCGCCGCGGCGCTGGCCGGCATCGACTTCGAGACCCGTCCCGGCCGCTACTGGTGGAAGATCGCCGTCGTGAACGGGGCAGACCCGCCCCTGGTCCTGAGGGGGCGCGTGACCGTGAAGGGGCGCCAGTTCGCCGTCGAGCGGCTGACGCTGCCGGAGGGAATGGTGGAGCTCGACGAGGAGACGACCCGACGGGCGGACGCCGAGGACGCGCACCTCAAGACGCTCTACGCGACGGTCACCGGGGACCGCCTCTGGCGGGGTCGGTTCACGGCGCCCGTGGCCAGCCCGAAGCCGCCCTCGGGATTCGGCGCCCGCCGCGTCATCAACGGCCGGCCGCGCTCACCCCACGGCGGCCTCGACTACGCCGCCGACCGGGGGACGCCGGTCGTCGCCGCCAACGCCGGCCGGGTGGTGCTCGTCGGCGACTTCTTCTTCCCCGGCCGGCTGGTCGTCGTCGACCACGGCCTGGGCGTCCACACCGCCTACTTCCACCTCGATCGGGTCACGGTCGCCGAGCAGGATCTGGTGGACCAGGGCCAGCCCATCGGTGAGGTGGGGTCGACCGGGCGGGCGACGGGCCCCCACCTGCACTTCTCGGCGTCGATCGGGTCCGCGCGTATCGACCCGGCCGCGCTGCTCCGCCTGAACTCGCGCGACTAGCGGCGCCGCCGCGCCTTCGCGCCGCCCTTCCGGGCCTTGGACTTCGCCTTGGCCCTCTTCTTCCCGGCCCCCTTGGCCGCCTTGGCCTTGGGCTTGGCCTTGCGCCGGGCCTCGGGCTTCGCGGCCGGCTTGGGTTTGGCCCTTGCCCGCGCCGGACGAGGCTTCGGCGCCTCCATCGGCTGGACCGGTGCGGGGGCTGGGGCCATTCCGGGCATCTCGTCATACGGGGTCACGCGTTCCATGGGCCGCCCTCCTCGCTGATGACGACGAGCGTGTCGATCGGCTTACCGGTTGTATCACGTGATCGACGGTGCGCAACAAACAAGTTAGTCCAGACGGAGCGTCCCGGTGAGCACCGTGACCGCCTCGCCGCCCACCCGCACGCGCGCCGGGCGGCCGCCCTCGAGGGACAGCTCGACGCGGAGACGGCCCGGGCGTCCGAGGCCGTCGCCCTGCTCGGCCGTGAAGCGCGCGACGCCGCCCTCGGCGCGCAGGACTCCCGCCTCCCACAGCCAGACCGGGATCGCGGCGTGCACGGATCCGGTGACCGGGTCCTCGGGAATGCCCAGGTGGGGGGCGAAGAACCGCGAGTGGGTCCGCGAGCCGGCGTCGACTCCGCCGAGGGCCACGCCGCAGACGCCCCGGAGCTTCTCCGCGGTTGCCACCCGCGCCACCGCGGTCAGGTCGGGCGAGAGGCGCTCGAGCGCGGCCAGGGCGGGCAGGGGCAGCAGCACGTCGCGCTCGCCGGTGAGGGCCGGTGGCGCCCAGCCGCCGAGGTCCGCCACGCCCAGGGCCGCCAGCAGGTCCCGGACGGGTCCCGCGTAGGGATGGCAGGTCCGAAGCGCGGGCTCGAGCCAGATCACGAGCCGCGCGTCGGCGCGCTCGACCCGGACGGCAAGCGGACCGCCCAGCGTGTCGAAGACGATCCGGTCGGCGCGCAGGCGTTCCGCCTCGACCAGCGCGTGGGCGGTGGCGACGGTGGCGTGGCCGCAGAACGCGATCTCCTGGCCGCTCGGGGTGAACCAGCGGAGGCGCAGGTCGGCCCCCGCGGTGGCCGTCGAGCCCACGAACGCCGTCTCGGCGACGTTCATCTCGCCCGCGATCCGCTGCATCTCGGGGACGGACAGCGCGTCGGCGTCGAGCACGACGCCGGCGGGGTTGCCGCCGAAGGGCCGGCTCGTGAACGCGTCGACCTGGAGGATCGGGATCGCGCGGCCCATGCTCACACCGCGATGCGACGGCGGAGCCGCGCGGCGTCGGCGGCGAGCGTGCGGTTGGACCACACGGTGAGGGCCGACCGGGCGAGTATCCCGCGCACGGCCGCCCGGGAGAGCTTGATGCGCGCCTCGGGCGACAGGAGCTGGCGCGAGCCGGCCAGGAGCTCCAGCGTGCCGAGCCCGATCAGGAGCGGCCAGGCGCAGGCCAGCCGCATCCGTGTCTCGGCGCGGGGGATGGCGAGCGTGTACTGCCAGGCGACCTCGTAGTGCTCGAGCGTGAGGCGCAGCAGGCGTTCGAAGAGCGGCCGGACGCGGCCGGCCGCGCGGGGATCGAGCAGGTCGGCCGGCGCGAGCCCGAGCGCGGCCAGCTCCACCCGCGGGAGATAGCAGCGGCCGCCGCGGAGATCGCGCGGAAGATCCCGCAGCACGTTCGTCATCTGGAGCGCCTTGCCGAAGCGCAGGCCGCGCGCCTTCATGAGCGGGAGGTCCCAGCGGGCGAGGCGCCGCCGATGGGCGACGTGGATCTCGGTCCAGAACTCGCCGACGCCGCCGGCCACGAGGTACGTGTAGCGGTCGAGGTCCTCGAGCGTCTCCAGCGCGCACAGCCGGCTCGCGTCCTCGCCCGGGAAGCGCGTCAGGTCGAAGACCATGCCCTCGGTGATGATGGCGAGCACGGCGCGGACCCGCGCCTGGTCGGCGGGGTCGAGGCGGTCGAGCGCGGCGAAGCACTCCGGCAGCCGCTCGAGCAGGCGCCGCTCGGCGGGATCGTCCTGGGCCGTGGCGAGGCCCGCCGGCGCCGGCAGCGCGCGGCCCGCGGCCAGCGCCTCGCGCAGCGCCTCGAGCTGGGCCAGGCGCTGGCCACGGTCGACGAGCCGCGTGTCGGCGATGGTGTCGGCGGCCCGGGCGAACATGTAGGCCAGGCCCACGGGCTCGCGCAGGCTGCGGGGCAGGACCGCGAGGGACAGGGAGAAGGACCGGCTCACCTGCCTGAGCAGGTCGAGCGGGGGCATCAGTCGTAGTCGAAGGGGCGGGGCGGGGGGTCGGGGGAATCCTTGGCCCGCTTCAGGCCCTCCTGGAACTTGCGGTCGAGCACCTGGCCCTTCTTCTTCTCGGCCTCGAGCTGCTGGCGGAAGCGGGCCTCGCGCTCCGCCGACTGCTTCTGCAGCGACTTGACGGCGGTGCCGAGGTCGTCGGTGCTGCGCCGGGGCGGCGGCGCCTCGTGGGCGATCACCTCGGCGAGCTGGGGATCGATCGTGAGCTTGGCCCGGCAGCAGGGGCAGGTGACGACGAAGGAGTCCTTGGCGGCCATGGCGCTCTCACGCTAGCAGCGGGAGCGGGACGGCGTCAAGCGCGGGGACCTTCAGGCCCTTAACAGGTAGAATGGCGCATGCCCGAGCTGACCAACACGTTCTCCTGGTCCCGCAGCCGCGACAACACCTTCCAGGAGTGCCGCCGCCGGTACTTCTTCCAGTACTACGGCGCCTGGGGCGGGTGGGAGGCCGACGCGCCCGCGGAATCCTGAAGGCCATCGCCGAGGGGTACGAGGTGCCGACGGAGCCGTTCATCCGGGACGTGGTCGAGCGCATGCGCCAGGACTGGCGGAGCTCCCGGGACGGGCGCTACCGGGACAACCCCAAGAGCGCGGCGCTCTTCGAGCACGAGTACGCGGTCGACGTGAAGCCCGAGGCGTGGCAGGCGCTCCGGCAGCACGTGGAGGGCTGCGTGCGCACCTTCCTGCGCCTGCCGCTCCTGGCCGAGATCCGCCGGACGCCGCTCGCGCACTGGCTGGTGGAGTACTCGTCCAAGGCCTTCGAGTTCGAGGGCACCGCGGTGTGGGTGGCGCCCGACTTCGGGTTCTGGAACGACGCCGACCGGCTCGTGCTGGTCGACTGGAAGACGGGCGCCTCGGCTCCGGAGTCCACGTCCTTCCAGCTCGGCTGTTACGCGCTCTACGCCCACGAGGTCCTGAAGCGCCCGCCGGACCAGGTGAACCTGCTCGAGGTCAACCTCCGCGACGGCGCCGTCACCGCCGTGCACTGGGACGACGCGCGGCTGGAGGTCATCAAGGAGCGCGTCCGCTTCTCGATCCGCGCGATGAAGGCCTACCTGGCGGACGCCGAAGCCAACGTGGCCGTCATGGAGAACTTCGAGCGCACGGAGGAGCTGCGCCTGTGCCGCTGGTGCAACTTCCGGGCGGTCTGCCGCCCCGACCTGAATAGTCAGTCCTGATCGGGAATTTCCCCGCGTCGACGCATCGGGCCAGCGGGTCCTGTCGTGGCGAGCCGCCCCGTCCGTCCTCGCTCCAATACCCCAGTCGCTCCGGGCGGGCGGGACCGCTCGCCACGCCACCCGCTGGCGAGGCAACAGCGCCCGCGAAGATTTTCCGATCGGAGTCAGTTAAATCATGGGGGGCGCTGTGCGGGCCCGTCCATCAAGAGTCCAGGTCGCGGCGCTTGGCCTCGAACTCCTCCCGCCCGATCTCCCCGCGCGCGTAGCGCTCCCGGAGGATCGCCAGCGCCGCCTCCCCGCCCGATCGGCGGCTCGCGCGGGCGAGCCACCGGATGCCCAGCACCGCGCCCACGATAGCGAGGAGCACGGGCGCGAAGCTGACCAGGGCCCACACCGCGACGACGAGGATCACGACGCCGAGGGCCCAGGCGGCCACCACCCAC
>JACQCN010000150.1 GCA_016201575.1 Candidatus Rokuibacteriota bacterium
AGCCAGAACGCCCGGGCACCGAGGCATGCCTGCATCAAGAAAATCAACGCCATACCCTCTTGGGGGAGGGGGAACTTCGGGCTAGCGCCCGTCCAGAAAACATGCCGCGGCCCGGGCCTGGCGGAACGATCCCCGCGGCGCGGCTCAGGCGGCCGGCGGGACGGTGGCGCCGCCGCCCTGGGTCAGCGAGCCGAGGGAAACTGCGGCGCGCGCTTCTCGCGGATCGCGCGGACGCCTTCGAGCACGTCGGGGTGCATGAAGCTGAGCATCTCGAGGGCGAGGGACTGGTCGAAGATGGGCCCGGCCTGGCGCAGCCAGTTGTTGAGGGCGCGCTTGGTCCAGCGGATCGCCGGCTGGGCGCCCCGGGCCAGCCGCCCGGCCACGTCCCACGCCGTGTCCATGAGCTTGTCGGCCGGCACGCACAGGCTCACGAGGCCGATCCGCTCGGCCTCGCGGCCGTCGAGGAAGTCGGAGGTGAGCAGGTAGTAGCGCGCCTTGGCCATCCCGCAGAGGATCGGCCAGATGATCGCGGCGTGGTCGCCGGCGGCCACGCCGAGGCGCGTGTGGCCGTCGGTGAGGCGCGCGGCCTCGGAGGCGATGCTGAAGTCGGCGAGCAGGGCGACGACCAGCCCCGCGCCCACCGCCACGCCGTTGATCGCCGACACCACGGGCTTGTCGAGGTTGATCATGTTGTAGACCAGGTCCGAGGCCTCGCGCATGGTGCGCGCGATGGCCTCGGGGTTGCCCGCCGTGTCCTCGACCATCCCGAGGTCGCCGCCCGCCGAGAACGCCCGCCCGGCGCCGGTGACGACGGCGACGCGCGCCGCCGGGTCGGCGTCCACGGTGAGCCACACCTGCGTCAGCTCCCAGTGCAGCCGGGCGTTGGTGGCGTTCATCACCTCCGGGCGGTTGATGGTGATCAGGAGCACGCCGTCGGCCCGCCGGTCGAAGGTCAGGTGCTGGTAGTCGGCATAGTCCATCGATTCCCCTCCGTGGGAGCGCGTCTCACGGGCGCGGGCGCAGCCGCCACCGTGCTGTGAGCGCGAGGATCGACACGAGCCCGAGAGTCCCGCCGATCAGGAAGCCGGCGGGCACGCCGAGGGCGGCCGTGATCGCGCCGAACGTGAACGCCCCGATCGGCGTCACGCCGGCGAACACCAGCATGTAGAGGCTCATCATGCGGCCCCGCAGCTCGTCGGGCACCGTGATCTGCAGCGTCGTGTTCGCCCCCGCCATGAAGAGGATGCCCGAGAAGCCCATGACGAGGAGCAGCGCCACCGCGACCCAGAAGTGTCGCACGGCCGCCAGCGCGAGCGTCGCCACCGCCAGCACGGCGGCCGGGATCACGAGCGCGGCGAGCGGCGGCCGGCCCCGCCCCAGCGCGGCGAGGGTGGCGGCGCCGCCGACCGCCCCCGCGCCGAGGGCCGCCATGAGGAGCCCGAAGCCCTGCGCGCCCTGGCCGAGGACCTCGCGCGCGAGCAGGGGCACCATGACGTTGTAGTTCAGCAGGCACACGCTGACCACGAACAGGAGGCTCAGGACGAAGGCGATCAGCGGCGTGCGGGTAGCGTAGACGAGGCCTTCGACGATCTCCTCGCGCATCGTGCGCCCGGTCGGGGGGCGCGGCCGGCCCTCGGCGTGGAGGAGCAGGAGCGCCGCGATCACGGCGAGGAAGCTCGCCGCGTTGGCGAAGAAGGCGGCCGCCATGCCGAGGCGCGCGATCAGGAGCCCCGCCACGGCGGGGCCCACCACCCGGGCGCCGTTGAACATGGCGGAGTTGAGGGCGATGGCGCTCAGCAGGTCCTCCTTGCCCACCATCTCCACGATGAACGACTGGCGCGCCGGCAGGTCCATGGTGGTGACGACGCCGAACAGCGTGGCCAGCACCGCCACGTGCCAGTAGCGGACGTGGCCGCTCCAGGTGAGGACGCCGAGGGCGGCGGCCTGGCACAGGAGCGCGGTCTGGGTGGCGATCACCACGCGCCGCTTGGGCAGCCGGTCGGTCATGGCGCCCGCGACGAACGAGAGCAGGAGCATCGGCGAGAACTGCAGCGTGCCGATCACGCCGAGCTTGAACGGGGAGTTGGTCAGCTCGAGGACGAGCCAGGCCTGCCCGACGGTCTGCATCCAGGTGCCGACGAGGGAGACGAGCTGGCCGCTCCAGAACAGGCGGAAGTCGCGGTGGTCGAGGGCGCGCAGCGCCCGGGGGAATGGCACGGGTCAATTTCGAAGGGGGCCTCGACGGCCCCCTCCGAGCCTCCCCCGGAACCAGGTGGCGCCGGCGGCGCCGGCGCTCGAACAACGGTGATCCCCACGCACTCGAATCGGACCAGTGCACGTCTTCCTGTCGCGATCTGTGGATCTCACTATGCGTGGTCCGTTGGCCCGCGCTGATCGTAGCAGAGGCCGGCGGCGCCCGCCCCGGCGCCGATTACGGGGTCGCCCGCGCTGGCGTGGGCGTGTCGGTTCTGGTAGCGTGGTTCGCGTCGCTCATCCACGCGCGGGAGGGAACAGCAATGGCGGACGTGACGTTCAAGGGAACGCCGGTGGCGCTCGGGGGCCGCGAGGTCAAGGTCGGCCAGCCCGCGCCCGATTTCTCCGCGGTCGACACCTCGCTCCAGCCCGTGCGCCTCGCCGACGCGCGCGGCAAGGTGGTCATCCTCAGCGCCGTCCCGTCGCTCGACACGCCCGTGTGCGACACCGAGACGCGCCGCTTCAACCAGGAGGCGGCGAAGCTGCCGGGCGGCGTGGAGGTGTGGACGATCAGCATGGACCTGCCCTTCGCGCAGAAGCGCTGGTGCGGCGCCGCCGGCATCGACCGCGTGAAGACCCTGTCGGACTTCCGCGACCGGTCCTTCGGCCAGGGCTACGGCGTCGCCATCTCCGGCGGCCCCCTGGCCGGGCTCACCGCGCGCGCGGTCTTCGTCGTGGGCAAGGACGGGACCGTGAAGCACGTCGAGTACGTCCGCGAGATCACCAGCGAGCCGAACTACGACGCGGCGCTGAGCGCGGCGAGGCAGGCCGCCGGCGCGTAGCATCCCGCTGAAAGGCGGTTTGGGGCTTCCGGCGGGTGGCCCGGGGGGAAGACGATCGTAGCCGCGCTACTCGCCTTGTAAGCTTCGCACTGGGAATTCGAAGCCGACCCAGGAGAGCGACAAGGACGGGTGCGTTCACCTTCAGGATGAAGCCGAAGCTGGCGGAGATCTGGTCTTCGAGAGCCCTGAACCGATGGACGAGATGAAAGACGTTGGTCGTATGCGTTGCTCAAGAGCACAAGAGTGAGATCTCCGGAATCTTGGCCACCCTGAGGGC
>JACQCN010000151.1 GCA_016201575.1 Candidatus Rokuibacteriota bacterium
CAGTGGGCCCCCCTCGTCCCGTCCGCCGCGCGCCGCGCGGCGTTCGGGCGAGTGGGTGACGGAGCCGGACCCGCGGGGATCGCGCCCTGCGACAGGACCCGCCCGCCACACGCGACTACCGTTCGTGAATAGTGCGCGCCAGCCGGACCAACCGCGACGTAGGGCATGCGGGCCTTCATCGCCGCGGAGGCGCTCGCGGTGACGAGACCCTTGCTACTTGAACGCGGGCATCACCTGGTGCGTGAGGATGCGCAGGCTCTGCCTCTCACGCTCCGCGGGAATGAGCCCGCCGGGGTTCATTTCCGCCACGATCCCGTCCACGCCCAGCTCTTCCCGCAGCCGGGTCAGGCGATCGATCAGACCGGCGGCGCTGCCGAACGCGACTCGGGTCTGCAAGATCTGCTCGTACGACAGATTCGCGAGCTGCTCGGCCAGGGCTTCGCGCCGGTCGGCCGGGCCCGCCGCCGATCGCGCGAACTCGGCCTGCCGGCGGAAGTAGTACGTGATGCTCTCGCGGGGTTCCTCCAGGGCCGCCTTCTCGGTGGTCCCGGCGTAGAGCGGGATGCGCAGGTGCACGCTCGCTTCGCCGGCGTGCCCGGTTTCCTGCCAGGCCTTCCGGTACGCCCGCAGGTGTGAGCGCAACTCGGGAATGTCCATGCTGCGCAGCCCGACGAAGAGGGACAATCCCAGCCGGGCGACCAGGAGGAAGGTCTCCTCGCTGTTGGCCGCCATCCGGATGGGGGGATGGGGCTGCTGGTAGGGGCGCGGTGAGACCACGGTGGTCTCGAACCGATAAAACTCGCCCTGGTAGCTGAACGGCTCCCCCTTCCAGGCCTCGCGGATGATCTCCAGGGCTTCGCGAAAGCGCGCCTGACTCTCCGCGTAGGGAATCCCGTACCCCTCGTAGGCGCGCGGGGAGCCGCTGCGGCCGATGCCGAAGGCGAAGCGGCCCTCGCTGACCTGGTCCACGGTGGCGACCTCTTCGGCGATGTGCAGGGGGTTGTTCAGCGGGAGGAGGTGGACCGCCGTCCCCACCCGCAGGCGTCGGGTGCGGGCGGCGATGGCGCCGGCGACCACGAGCGGCGCCGACAGCACCGACCGCGCCGGAGTGAAGTGGATCTCCCCCAGCCACACGCCGTCCAGGCCCCACGCTTCCGCAGCGTCCACCAGCCCGAACGCCTCGTGGAAGGCGGCGGCCTGGCCCAGCCCGCGACGCGTCTCCCCCATGAAGATCCCGAACTTCATGGGCACGAGCTACAGACCGGCGCGCCGCCGCGCGAGCCCGATGTTCTCCGGCGCGGGCTGGCGGGCGCCCTCTTCCACTTCGTGCATGACGTCGATGACAGCCGCGGAGACCGGCGTGGGCCCGCCGCGCTCGCGGCCCCGCGCCGTCACGTAGCCGTTCATGGAGTCGATCTCCGTCGGGCGGCCCTTGGCCACGTCCTGCGCCATCGACGCGCGCCAGTTGCGGGGGCTCGCGGCGGCCGGGGTGAGCATCGTGTCCAGCGCCTCCCTGGTGGCCCGGCGGTCGGCGTCCGCCCACTGCTCGGCCGCCGCGCCGTTGAACCGGGGCACGCCGTACCCGAGGGCGAGCCCGACGCGCGCGGACTCCGCCGCAAGGTTGATCATGACCGCCATGTCTCGCTCCCGTGGGATACGGCCCCGGGGATTATCGCGCGTTTCGTGCCGCCCGGGGGCCGCCACGATGCGGTGGTGGCGGGGAGGCCTCTTCGCGTATTCTGAGGGGCCGTGGAGGCGGACCTCGTGGAAGCTCCGACACTCGGGCACCGGCTGCGCGCCCTCTACCCGGAGGCGTCGGGCCGGCGGCTCAAGCAATGGCTCACGGGCGGCCGCGTCCGGGTCAACGGCGTCGTGGTGCGGCGCGGCGACGTCGCGGTCGGACGCGAGGACCGCGTCAAGCTAGGGCGGCCGGCGGTCGCCTTCCCGGCCGCGCTCCGGCTCGTGCACGAGGACGAGCACCTGCTCGTCGTCGACAAGCCCCCCGGGCTCCTGACGATCGGGACCGCGACGGAGCGCACGCGCACGGCGTACCGCCTGGTCCAGGACTGGGTGGGGGCGAAGGGAGACGGGCGGATCTTCATCGTACACCGGCTGGACCGCGAGACGTCCGGCCTGCTGGTCTTCGCCCGGTCGCCGGCCGTGAAGCGGGCGCTCCAGAAGCAGTTCCACGCGCGGACGCCCGAGCGCGTGTACGTCGCGCGCGTCGAAGGCGCCGTCCGCGAGCCGGAAGGCGAGCTGACCTCGCGCCTGGTCGAGGACCGCGCCTTGCGCGTCCGGCCCGCGCGCGACGGCCGGCGCGCGCAGGAGGCGATCACCCGGTACCGGGTGCTGCAACGCTACCGCGAGGCGACGCTGCTCGAGCTCGCGCTCGTCACGGGGCGCCGGGGCCAGATCCGGGCGCAGCTCGCCACGCTCGGCCACCCGATCGTCGGCGACCGCGCGTACGGGAGCCGGCGCGACCCCCTCGGGCGCGTGTGCCTGCACGCCACGCGGCTCGGCTTCGTCCACCCGAGCGGCCGCCGCGTAATGTTCGAGAGCCCGCCGCCGCCCGCCTTCCGGCGGCCGTAGGCGCCCCCCGTGCTGACCACGACCGTCGTCGGGAGCTACCCGCAGCCGCGCTGGCTGGTGGACCACGCGAAGTTCGAGTCCACCGCCGTCCCGCGCGTGCGCATGCGCGAGGTGTGGCGCGTCCCCGAGCCGCTCCTGGAGGAAGCGCAGGACGACGCCGTCCGCCTGGCCGTGCGCGACATGGAGCGGGCCGGCGTCGACGTCGTCAGCGACGGCGAGCAGCGGCGCGAGAGCTACTTCAACCAGCTCGCCACGGCGCTGGGCGGCATCGACCTCGACCGCCCCGGGACGGCCGTCAGCCGCACCGGCAAGACGGTGGCCGTCCCCCGCGTGGCGGGGCCCATCGAACGCGAGCGGCCCGTCCTCGTCCGCGACGTCCGGTTCCTGCGCCGCGTGACCGACCGCAAGATCAAGGTGACGCTGCCGGGGCCCTTCACCATGACCCAGCTCGCCCAGGACGACTACTACCGCGACGAGGAGCGGCTGGCCATGGCCTACGCCGACGCCGTCAACGCCGAGCTGCGCGACCTCGAGCCCGTCGTCGACGTGCTCCAGCTCGACGAGCCCTACATGCAGGCCCGGCCCGACCGGGCGCGCGCCTACGCTATCCCCGCCATCGACCGCGCGCTGCGCGGCATCGGCAAGACGACGGTCGTGCACATGTGCTTCGGCTACGCCTTCGCCGTGAAGGAGAAGCCGAGCGGCTACTCCTTCCTGCCCGAGCTGGACCGCTGCGCCGCCCGGCAGATCTCGATCGAGGCCGCCCAGCCGCGCCTGGACCTCTCGGCGCTGGCGGCCCTGCCGTCGAAGACCATCGTGCTGGGCGTCCTCGACCTCGACGCCCCCACCGCGGAGACGCCGCAGGTGGTGGCGGACCGCATCCGCGCGGCGCTGGCGCACGTGCCGGCCTCGCGCCTGGTCATCGCGCCTGACTGCGGGATGAAGTACCTCCCCCGCGCGCTGGCTTTCGCCAAGCTGCGGGCGATGGTCGAGGGCGCGCGGTCCGTCGCTCACTGAGGCAATCCGAAAATCTTCGCGGGCGTCGGTGGCTCGCCAGCGGGTGGCGTGGCGAGCAGCCCCAGCCGCCCGCAGCGGAAGGGCCCCACTGGGGGATGGGTGGAGCGAGGACGGCTGGGGCTGCTCGCCGCGACAGGACCCGCTGGCGCGCACGCATCGACGCGGGAAAATTTCGGATCAGGGCTAAGAGCGCCCGGAGGAGGCAAGATGGAGCGGAGGAAGCTCGGCAAGACGGGTCTCGAGGTCTCGACGCTGGGCTTCGGGTGTGGGAACGTCGGCGGCCTGATGATCCGCGGCACGCCGGCCGAGCAGGAGCGCGCCGTGGCCCGCGCGCTGGAGCTCGGGATCAACTACTTCGACACCGCGCCGGCCTACGGAGACGGCGAGTCGGAGCAGAACCTGGGGCGCGTCCTCCGGACACTCCGCGCGCCGGTCCTGGTCGGCACGAAGTTCAGGATCGAGCCCGCCGATCAGGGGCGCGTCGGCGAAGCCGTCGCCGCCTCGCTCGAGGCGAGTCTCCGGCGGCTCCAGATGAAGCGCGTCGACCTGCTCCAGCTCCACAACCTCGTCGCCGCTGACGGCGCGCCCGGGACGCTGAGCGCGCGGCTCGTGCTGGAGGAGGTGGTGCCGGCGCTGGAGCGCCTGCGGCGCGCGGGGAAGATCCGTTTCCTCGGCATCACCGCGCTCGGCGAGACGGCGGCGCTCCACCGGGTGGTCGGCGCGCGCGTCCTCGACACGGCGCAGGTCTGCTACAACCTCCTGAACCCGAGCGCCGGCGTGGCCGTGCCGCCGGGCTACCCCGCGCAGGACTTCGCGGGCCTCCTCGATCGCGCGCGGGAGACGGCCACGGGCGTGATCGGCATCCGCGCGCTGGCCGCGGGCACGCTGAGCGGCGTGGAGAGCCGGCACCCGATCGCGGCGCCCTCGGTGGACCCGATCGCGTCAGGACCGGACTACGCGGCCGACGTCCGGCGCGCGCGAGGGCTGGCCGCGCTGGTCAAGGAAGGCCACGCGGGGAGCGTCATCGAGGCCGCGCTCCGCTTCGCCATCGGCCACGCCGCGGTGTCGACGGTGCTCGTCGGCTACTCGAGCCTGGACCAGCTCGAGTACGCCGCGCGGTGCGTGGAGAAGGGCCCGCTTCCTCCCGCAGCACTGGAGCGGCTGGCCGCGCTCCGGAGCGCGTTCGCGAGCGAGTCAGGCTCGCGGTGAGTTACGTCCAGGGCTGCATCTTGGGACCGTAGCCGCCGATCCGATCGACCTTGACCCGCACGACCAGCCGCTTCTCGCCGGGCCGGCGGAACGGGTACTTGTCCGCGCCCAGGAAGCGCTTGGCGAGCTTGTCGATGTGCTGGTCGGCCCCGGTCTCGGTCACGCTGGCCTTGCCGTGGAAGACCATGTACGACTGGGGATCGTTGCGGTCCTGCACGGAGATGATGGCGCGGGGGTCGCGGCGCAGGTTCTTCGGTTTGAGCCGCCCCTCGGCGGTGTTGAACAGCACCTCGTCGCCCTCGACGTCCATCCAGACCATCGTCACCTGCGGCTTCCCGTCCGCGTTGAAGGTGACGACGTGCCCGTAGGCTTTGTCCTGCATGATCTTCTTCACCGACTGCGGCAGCGCGATCGCCATGACCTTCCCTCCCTGATGAAGCA
>JACQCN010000134.1 GCA_016201575.1 Candidatus Rokuibacteriota bacterium
GGCCCTCCATCCCGACCTGGTCATCCTGAACTTCGACATGACCGACGTCCACGACGACTGGGTGCGCACCCGCCTGGCGCGGGTCGGTCCCGACGGGCTGCCGGTCGCCGTGCCCGCCAACAAGCGGCTCGAGACCGCGCTCATCATGTTCCCGCTGCCGAAGCCGCGCGCGCTGCGGTTCGTGGAGCCGGCCGAGCGGGTCCTGAACCGCTCGGCGCTCTACCAGTCGCTCCGGAAGTCGCGGCTCGGGGAGAAGCTCTTCGGCGGGCTCAAGATGGCGCCCGAGCGGCTCGAGCGGCTCGGGCTCGTGGGCAACGTGCAGTACGATCCGCTCGCGATCACGCGGGACGGCGACTTCCCGGGCCTGCGCGAGGCCTGGGCGGACACCGAGCGCTACATCGCCGGCATCCGAGACCTGGCGCGCGCCCACGCAATCCCGTTCGTGCTGGTGGTGTATCCGCACGCGCACCAGGTCAGCGCGACCGAGTCGCCCGAGGGCCGTCCGCGCCTCGGCATGGGACCCGGCCTCTACGCCTCGGAGCGGCCCTTCCAGATCCTGGAGGCGCAGGGCCGCCGCGAGGGCTTCCCCGTGATCAACCTGCTCCGCCTGTTCCGGGAGCGCGAGGCCACGGCGGCGCCGCTGTTCTGGCCCGACGACATGCACCACACCCCGCGGGGCGCCACGGTGTTCGCCGAGGGGATTCTCGCCGGTCTCCTGGAGCGACGGCTGGTCCCCTGCCGCCTCACCGGCTAGATCCCGACGCAGGGGAGGAGCTTCCGCTCCCGGAGCCCCGCGAGGATCCCGTCGCCGAAGACGCGCGCGCCCTGGGCCGTGTGGTGGATGTCGTCACGGCGGAAGAGGGGCGCGTCGATCGCCTCCCGGGCGCGGAAGATCGGCAGCAGGTCGATCACCGGGAAGCCCTCGCGGCGGCCCAGCGCCTCGAGGATCCGGAACGGGCGCTCGGAGCGGAACAGGCCGGCGCCGATCCCCATCTTGATCCGCCCCGCGGGCGACTCGGTCGCGCTCACCTGGTGCGCGTGCGGATACACCACCAGCACGAAGGGGATCCCGTGGGCGCGCGCCAGGTCGCGGATCCCGATCAGGTAGCGGGACGTGAGGGCCCAGGCCTCGCGCAGGCCCGGGTAGTCGTCGTCCCGCGTGATGGCCAGGCGGTCGTACTGGAGCCGGCCGAGGAGCCCGCGCGCCTCCAGCTCCTCCTGCGTGAGGTTCAGGTTGCCGAACAGGCGGCGGCCGAGCCGCGACTCGCGGAAGTCGTGGTAGATCTTCAGGCGGTTCACATAGAGCTCGAGCGGCTCGAGGAAGCGGAGCGCCGGCGGCTTGGGCACCGGCGGCAGCAAGAGCGCGGCCGCCAGGCGGCGGTCCGGGCGCACCGCCACCGGCAGCCCCTGCGCGTCGAGCCGCGCGTGGGCGGTGCGGATCCAGTCGTCGTGCACGTCGGTCATGTCGAAGTTCAGGACGACCAGGTCCGGCTGGAGCCCGAGGCCCACGTGCTCGAGGAGCAGGTACTCGACGATCGGCGAGTAGCTGGCCGCGCCGGCGTTGACGACCTCGTAGCGCACGGCGCACGGCGCGCGGTTGAGGCCCGCCTCCACGCGCTTGGCCACGGTCTCCTCCAGGCCGAGGCCGCCGCCCTCGGTGAAGGAATCGCCGAGCATCAGGATGCGGTAGACGCCGGCGGGCTTCGGGACCGCGTACTCGTGGTCGCGCAGCCCCAGGGAGTTCGTGGCGAACTCGGTCCCGAGTACCTGGCGGCGCAGGTTCTTGCGGAGGCGGTGGTGGAAGACGGGATCCGCCACCATGTAGCTCTTGGAATGTGACTTCACCAGGTAGCGAGCGGCCACCTCGGCCACGGTGACTCCGAGGGCGAGGCCGAACAAGACGACCAGGGCCAGGGCCAGCGGTTTCATGCGACGCCGCATGATAGCCGACGAGGCGGCGGCCGGCGCATGATAGAGTCTCCGGCGTGACTCGCGACGAGATCCCGACGCCGGCGCCGCTGCTCGACCTCGACCGGTTCGAGAAGAACCTCCGCGCGATGGCCGCCCACGTCGCCGCGTCCGGCAAGCGGCTCCGCCCGCACGCCAAGACCCACAAGTGCCCCGAGATCGCCCGGCGGCAGATCGCCGCGGGGGCCATCGGTGTGGTTTGCGCGAAGCTGGCCGAGGCCGAGGTGATGGCGGCGGCGGGGATCGACGGGCTCCTGGTCTCGACGGAGATCGTCGGCGAGGAGAAGGTCGGGCGGCTGATGCGGCTGCTCGAGCGGGCTCCCGACGTCATCGCCGTCGTCGATCACGCCGACGGCGTGCGCCAGCTCGCGGCCGCGGCGGCCGCCGCCCGGCGCCGGCTGGGCGTGCTCGTCGACGTCGACGTGGGCGGCCGGCGGACCGGCTGCGTCCCCGGGGACGCCGCCCTCGCCCTCGCCCGCGCCGTCGTGGCCGCGCCCGCGCTGCGCTTCCGGGGCCTGCAGGGCTACGCCGGCCAGTGCGCGCACGTGCCGCCGTGGACGGCGCGGCGCGAGGCTTCTCTCAAGGCGATGGCGCCCCTGCTCGAGACGCGGCGGCTCCTCGAGGCCGGCGGGATCGCCGTCGAGATCGTCAGCGGCGGCTCCACGGGGACGTACAACATCGACTCCGAGCTCCCCGGCCTGACGGAGCTCCAGTGCGGCTCCTACTGCGTGATGGACCTCGACTACCTGCGCATCGGCGGCCGGCAGGGCGATCGCCTGACCGACTTCGAGATGGCGCTGACGGTGCTGACGACGGTGGTGAGCGTGCCCGCGCCGGACCTGGCCATCGTCGATGGCGGCTTCAAGGCCTTCGCCACGGACCGCCCGTTCGGGCCCGAGGCGGTGGAGCGGCCGGGCGTGACCTACGAGTTCGCCGGCGACGAGCACGGGCGGCTCTTCGTCCGCGACCCCGCGCAGGCGCCGCCGCTCGGGGAGCGGATCGAGTTCTTCCCGCCGCACTGCGACCCGACGATGAACCTCTACGACCGGCTCTACGCGATGCGCGGCGGCCGGGTCGAGAGCGTCTGGGAGATCAGCGCGCGGGGCAAGTCACAGTAGGGCCGGCCCGACCTCCCACCGCTCCCAGAAGATCGCCTGGATCGCCGCCGCGTCCGGCGCCTGGAACATCGCCGCGCGGGTCCGGGCCGCCAGCGGCAGCGCCCCCAGATACCACGCCAGGTGCTTGCGGAGCTGGAGCAGCGCCTGGCGCTCGTCGAGGAGCCCCGCGATGAGCTGGCAGTGCCGGCGGATCACGCGCGCCCGCTCCTCGCGCGTCGGCGCCGCCGGCGCGACGGTCCACGGCGCCCCGAGGGCGCCGCGCCCCACCATCACGTCCGCGCAGCCGGTGGCCCGCCGCATCGCCTCGGCATCCGCGCGCGAGCGCACGTCGCCGTTGCCGGTCACCGGGATCCGCACGGCGCCGACGACCGCGGCGATGACCTCCCAGGGCGCCCGGCCCGTGAACTGCTGCGAGCGCGTCCGCGGGTGCACCGTGATGCCGTCCACGCCCTCGCTCTCGGCGATGCGGGCGATCTCGACCGCGTTCAGCGAGCGCTCGTCCCAGCCTCCGCGGATCTTGACTGTGAGCGGGACGCGGAGCGCCTTCCGCATGAAGCGGAAGATGAGCGCCGCCGCCGCCGGGTCCCGCATGAGGGCGGCGCCCTGGCCCTTGGCCACGATCTTGGATACGGGGCAGCCCATGTTCAGGTCGACGACGTCGGCGCCGACCGCCTCCAGGCGCCGCGCCGCCTCCGCGAGGACGTCGGGGTCGGAGCCGAGGAGCTGCATGGCGATGGGGCGCTCCTCGGGCAGGTAGCGCGCGAGCGCGCGCGTATGGGCGTTGTCGTAGAGGAGGGCGCGCGCGTCGATCTCCTCGCTGGTGACGCGGCCGCTGCCGCACTCGCGGGCGATCAGCCGGAACGGCGCGTTGGTCACGGAGGCCATGGGCGCCAGGCGCATGAGTGTCACCGGTCGAGTATACGCGTCACGACTGTCTCGACGCGGATACGCTTGACGCCGCCGGGCGAGGCCTTCAATAGTAGCGGTCGTGGATCAGGAGCTCGTCGCCTACCTGGATCGCCGCTTCGCCGAGGTGCGGGGCGAGATCGTCGGCGTGCGGGACGACCTGCGCGCCGAGCTCCGCGCCGAGATCGCCGGGGTGCGGGACGAGCTGCGCGGCGAGATCGTCGGCCTGCGCGGCGAGCTGCGCGGCGAGATCGCGGCCAGCGCCGTCGAGACGCGCCGGCACTTCGACGTGGTCGCCGAGGCACTGATGGCGAAGATCCAGGTGGTCGCGGAAGGCGTGATCGCGGTGGACGAGAAGCTCGGGCGCTTCCGCGGCGAGGTCGGCGAGGAGTTCCGGAAGGTCGAGCGGCGCTTCCTCCACCTGGAAGCGCGGATCGTCAGGTGATCGCCTCCTCGACCGTGCGCCCGTACCAGGGCGCGTCGGGGAACGTGATCGGGCGCACGGCGGGCAGCGTCACCCCCGCGTCGCGGTAGGCCGTGAGGTAGGCGCGCGCGGTGTTGGGGTGCCCGATCGCGCCGAGGGCGCCGGCCAGCCGCTCCGGCACCATCTGGTCGCGGTCGAACTGATCCAGATCGGGCCCGAAGCCGCTCGCCGCCAGCATGTTGCGGTAGAACGGCAGCGTCAGGTAGCGCACGAGCTCGTCCTGGAAGGCGCGCAGCGCCGCCGCCGCGTCCTCGGTGATCGCCAGCGGCACCGCCGCCACCACCTCGAAGCCGTCGAGCGTCTTGCCCGCCCGCCGGCGGCCGCGCTCGAGCGCCGGCAGCGCCGTCTCGCGGATGTAGCGGGGCGTGCAGAGCCAGAGCACCACGCCGTCGGCGATCTCCCCGGCCAGCTCCAGCATCCGGGACGAGAGCGCGGCCATGAGGATCGGGGGCGCGGGCGGGAGCTTGGGCAGCGCCATGCTCCAGTGCACGCGGTAGTGCCGGCCCTCGAACCGGGCGCCGCGCCCGAGCGCGCCACGCAGCACGGCCACGTACTCGCGCATCACGGAGAGCGGCTCGGCCAGCGTGAGCCCGAGCATCGTCTCCATCATCGCCTTGTGGCTCACGCCGATCCCGAGGCGCAGCCGGCCGCCGGATATCTCGGACAGCGTCAGCGCCGCCTGCGCGACGGCGGTCGGGTGCCGCGGGTAGATGGGCACGACGCCGGTGCCGAGGCCGATCCGCTCCGTGGCGGCGGCGTAGGCGGCGAGGACCAGCAACGCGTCGCGGCCGCTCCCGTGCGTCACCCACACGCTCTCGTAGCCGCGGGCCTCCGCCCGCCGGGCGAGGGCGACGCCGGCGGCGACGTCGCCGCCCGGGCTCAGGTAGACCGCGGTCCGCGCGGGGCTCACGAGAGGATCGAGACCTCCATGCAGTCCCAGCCGAAGTCGTGCTCGCGCGTCTGGTACCGCTCGCTCGCCCGCACGTAGTCGAGGTAGGGCTTGGTCTCCCGCCGGAAGATCCCCGTGTTGTCGGCGACGACCACGGCGCCCCGCTCGAGCTTGGGCTCGAGCGACCGCAGGTAGTCGAGATAGTCCTCCTTGACCGCGTCGATCAGCACGAAGTCGAAGCGCGAGCGGAGGAGCGGGATCACCCGCAGGGCCTCGCCCGGGACCACGGTCACGCGCCGGCCGATCCCGGCCGCCTCGGCGCTCCGCTTGACGAGGCCGGCGAGGAACTCGCTCGCCTCGATGCAGGTGAGGCGGCCCCCGGGCGGGAGGCTCGCGCCGATCAGCACCGCCGAGTAGCCGAAGAGGGAGCCCAGCTCGATCGCGCGCGTCGGGCGATGCCGGTCGATCAGGCGACGGAGCAGCCGGCCCTTCTCCGGCCCCACGGCGGGCAGCGGCCACCACTTGAGGGCGTTGTCCATCGCCCGCAGCATCCGCTTCGCGGTCTTGTTCATCCCGCCCTCCGCGACAGCCGGAGCGCGACGCCGTCGGGAACCGGGTAGCGCCGCGTGAACGGCCCGGCCTTGGCCACCTGGCCCGGCAGCGTGCGCCCCACGATCTGCTGCACGCGCCGCGAGGTCTCGATCAGCCGCTCGAGGTCGATCCCGGTCTCGATCTCCATCGCGTGCAGGCAGTGCACGAGGTCCTCGGTGCACACGTTGCCCGACGCGCCGGGGGCGAAGGGGCAGCCGCCGAGGCCGCCGATCGAGGCGTCGAAGTGGGTGACCCCGCATTCCATCGCCGCCAGGATGTTCGGGATCGCCATCGCCCGCGTGTCGTGGGTGTGGAGCGTCCACTCGACCCCGGGGAACCTCGGCATCAGGTGCTCCAGCACCCGCGTGACCTGCAGCGGGTTGGCCACGCCCGTCGTGTCGGCCAGGCTGACGCCCCGCGCGCCCATCTCCACGAGCCGGGCGACGACGCGCTCGACCTGCGCGAGGGGCACAGCGCCGGCACCACCTTCGGATGGACGAACGACGTGACCTCGATCCGCGGAAGACCCGCCGCACTCAGGCGGTCGACCACCTCGACCTTGAGGTCGGTCGGGATGAACTCGGGCTCGATCTGGAACCCGTCGCGCGTGCCCACTTCACAGATCGTCACGTGTTTGGGCAGCTTCATCATGGCGACCACTCTAACACGGGGGTCGGCGCCGCACCGGCGGGGAGACCCCGCGCATCCAAAGACACGGAGGAACGCACATGACACCGAATATCGGGATCACCGATGACCACCGGAAGGCTCTCGTCGCCGTCCTGAACGCGCTGCTGGCCGACGAGTACCTCCTCTACACGAAGACGCGGAACTCCCACTGGAACGTGGTGGGACCGCAGTTCAACGACCTCCACAAGTTCTTCGAGACCCAGTACGGGGCCCTGGACGAGATCGTCGACGAGGTGGCCGAGCGGGCCCGCACCCTCGGCGGCCGCGCCTTCGGCACCCTCGCCGAGTTCACGCAGCACACGCGCCTCAAGGAGCATCCCGGACAGGCGCCGGACGCCGCCGGCATGATCGCCGATCTGCTGGGCGACCACGAGCAGATCGTGCGCCAGCTCCGCACCGACCTCGACGTGTCGCTCTCGACGCACCAGGACGCGGGCACCAGCGACTTCCTCACCGGCCTGATGGAGCGCCACGAGAAGATGGCGTGGATGCTCCGGGCCTTCCTCGCGAAGTAGCCCGTATCGACAGCGCGGCCGGTGGGCCTGCGGGTCCACCGGTCGCCCGGGTCCTCGCCCGTCCCTGTAGACCCCGGTTCTCTTCCCCCCGCGCGGTCGCGAACGGCGGGTGCGTGCGCTCGACGGCAATCTCCTGTAGGATTCGCGGCGTCACCGCTCCGCTGCGAATGGTCGGCGGCGGCGCGAGGCGCAACCGGAACGTGGAGCCGCGTGGCGGCCGGGATCAGGGCCGCCGGGGAGGTGCGTGATGAAATTCGGAGTCGTGCTACCGATCTGGCAGCTCACGATCGCCGATGCGGAGTCGCTCGCGCTGCGCGCCGAGGAGCTCGGGCTGGACGGCGTGTTCGTGCCCGATCACATCCTGGCCAAGCCCGCCACCACGCAGCACTACGGCCCCCACTGGCCGGACCCCTTCTCGCTGCTGGGGTACCTGGCCGGCCGCACGCGGCGCATCAAGCTCGGCGCCAGCGTCATCGTCCTCCCGTACCGGAACGCGCTGGTGGCGGCCAAGGCGGCGGCGACGGTGGACCAGGTCTCGGGCGGGCGCTTCATCTTCGGCGTCGGCGTGGGCTGGGA
>JACQCN010000026.1 GCA_016201575.1 Candidatus Rokuibacteriota bacterium
AAGAAGGGGACGAAGACGCCCTCGTCCCGGGAAGCGTTCTGGTCGAGCAGGATCCCCACCATCCGGCCGTGCCGGAGGGCCCGGAGCACGGGGCGAAGGGCGGAGCGCTTGGCGATCAATTCGGCGCCCGTCCGGGCCCGGAGACGCTCCGCGAGGCGGTTCAGCACACTCGAGTCGAGTGGGCGCACAACCACGGTCAGCGGCAGCCTCGTCAGGGCGTGGGCGAGGCCGAGCAGCTCCCAGTTGCCGAAGTGCCCGGTCAGCAGCAGCACCCCGCCCGTGCCGTCCGTCGCGGCGGCCAGGTGCTCGAGGCCCTCGACGCGGACGCGCGCCAGCATGCGGGCGGGATCGCAGACCAGGAGGACCCCGAGCTCGACCAGCGTCATCCCCAGGTGCTGGAAAGACGCCCGGCAGAGACGCCGGCGATCGCAGGGCGAGGAGTCGGCAAACGCCAGCGCCAGGTTGTCCAGCGCGACCCGCCGGCGGCGCGCCAGGATGACGTACAGCAGGTCGCCGAGCCGGCGCCCCAGCCAGAGCGCTAGCTGGAAGGCCGCCTCCGCGCGCGGAGCACCTCGGCCACGATCGGGATGAAGGACAGCGCGATCACGACGATCGCCACCACGTGCACGTACGAGCCGATGTTCGGGATCGCTCGCCCCAGCAGGTACCCTGCCATCGTCATGCTGACCACCCATCCGACCCCTCCGGCGACATTGTAGAAAATGAAGCGCCGGTACTCCATTTGCCCGATGCCGGCGACCACGGGAGCGAATGTCCGGATGATCGGCACGAAGCGGGCGATCACGATGGTCTTGGCCCCGTGCCGGGCGTAGAAGTCCCGGGTGCGCTGCAGGTGCCTGGGGTCGAACAGCAGCGACCGCTCCCGCCGGAACAGCATCGGACCCGCCCGGTACCCGATCGCGTATCCCGTGCTGTCGCCGACGATCGCGGCCAGGCTCAGGATCAGCATCAGGAGCCAGATGCTGAGCCCGCCGCCCGACGCCACCAGGCCCGCGACGATCAGCAACGAGTCCCCGGGGAGGAAGAATCCGACGAAGAGCCCGGTCTCGGAGAAGACGATCGCGGCGAGGACCACGTAGCCTCCCCACCGGATCGCCTCGACGATGGCGTCGGGCGAGCCGGTGAGGAGGCCGTAGAGGGAGTCCACCCGGCGCCTACGCCCCCGCCGGCGCGCCGCCGCGGATCCGCATGCCGTAGAAGGAGCGCCACACGAACACGACCGACAGCGCGAAGAACCCGGCGGCGAGCACGCGGCTCAGGCCCGGGCCGCTCTCCAGGGTGAGGGTGACGGCCAGCTCGACCGCGAGCAGGCCGAAGAGCGTGGTGAACTTGATCACCGGGTTCATGGCGACCGAGGAGGTGTCCTTGAACGGGTCGCCCACGGTGTCGCCGATGACGGTGGCGGCGTGGAGCGGGCTCCCCTTCTCCTTCAGCTCGACCTCTTGCTGTCCGCCACCGAGGCCTTGGTCACGCCCTCGAGCTTGATGTTGGCCTTGATGAACTCGACCGCCCGGTAGGCGCCGGTAGTGACGGCCTGGGTGGAGGCGCCGGTGAACCAGTAGATGACGGCGCCGCCCGTGATCAGCACGAGAAGGAAGGGGGGGTAGAGCAGCGAGAGGCGGTCGAGGTTCTGGGTCAGACCGTGGGTGAGGACGACGATGATCGAGAAGGTCATGGTCGTCGCCCCCACGACGGCGGTGCCGATCAGCACCGGCTTGGCCGTCGCCTTGAACGTGTTGCCGGCCCCGTCGTTCTCCTCGAGCAGGTGCTTGGCCCGCTCGAAGTTCACGTCGAAGCCGTACTCCTTCCTGATCGCCTGCTTGATGCCCGGGATCTGCTCGATCAGGGACAGCTCGAAGACCGACTGGGCGTTGTCGGTGACCGGGCCGTAGGAGTCGACGGCGATCGTGACCGGGCCCATGCCGAGGAAGCCGAAGGCCACCAGCCCGAAGGCGAACACGGCGGGCGCCACCATGAGGGCCGCGAGGCCGTAGGTGCTGACCATGTAGGCGATGCCCATCAGCGCCACCACGATGATGCCGAGCCAGTACGCGCTGAAGTTGCCGGCCACCAGGCCGGAGAGGATGTCCAGCGAGGCCCCGCCCTCGCGGGCCGAGGTGACCACCTCGCGGACGTGCTTCGACTCGGTCGACGTGAAGACCTTGACGACCTCGGGGATGATCGCGCCGGCCAGCGTCCCGCACGTGATGACGGTGGCGAGCTTCCACCAGAGCGAGCCGTCGCCGAGGTCGCGGATGAGCCCGTAGGACGCGAGGTAGGTCATGCCCACCGACACGAACGAGGTGAGCCAGACCAGGCTCGTCAGCGGCGCCTCGAAGTTCATCGTGGTGGCCGCCGCGTAGCGGGCGCGGGATACCGCCTCGTTGAGGAGGTAGGAGGCGCCGCTGGCCACGATCATGAGGATGCGCATGACGAAGATCCAGACCAGCAGCATCACCTGCACGGCGGGATCCTTCACCGCGAGCAGGATGAAGGAGATCAGCGCGACCCCGGTGACGCCGTAGGTCTCGAAGCCGTCCGCGCTCGGGCCGACCGAGTCGCCCGCGTTGTCGCCCGTGCAGTCGGCGATGACGCCGGGGTTGCGGGCGTCGTCCTCCTTGATGTTGAAGACGATCTTCATCAGGTCGGAGCCGATGTCGGCGATCTTCGTGAAGATCCCGCCGGCGATGCGGAGGGCGGCCGCCCCGAGCGACTCCCCGATGGCGAAGCCGATGAAGCAGGGGCCGGCGTAGTCGCCGGGGATGAAGAGCAGGATGCAGAGCATCAGGAACAGCTCGACGCTGATCAGGAGCATGCCGATGCTCATGCCGGCCTTGAGGGGGATCGCGTAGACGGGGAACGGCTCGCCCTTCAGGCTGGCGAAGGCGGCCCGGGAGTTGGCGAAGGTGTTGATCCGGATGCCGAACCAGGCGACGCCGTAGCTGCCGCCGATACCGATGAGGCTGAAGGCCAGGATGACGGCCACCTTCACGGCCTCGAACCGCAGCAGGACGCCGAAGTAGAGGACGATGATGACGCCGATGAAGGCCTCGAGGATGAGGATGAACTTCCCCTGCGTGATCAGGTAGGTCTTGCAGGTCTCGTAGATCAGCTCGGAGATCTCGCGCATCGACTCGTGCACGGGAAGGCCCTTGAGCTGCTCGTAGATCACCAGCCCGAACACGAGGCCGAGGACGCACACGCCCAGGCCGACCATGAGCATCAGGCGGCCGTTGACACCCATCAGCTCGGCCTGACCGAGATCGGGGACTATGAGACTGGCTTCACCGCCACCGTGGTGCGCCGGTGCGCCTTCCGGCGCCTTCGGCGTCTGGGCGAGGGCCACCGGCGGGACCGCCGCGAGGCCGACCATGGCGAGCACGAGCAGCGTCGGCACGAGCAGCCAGACGGCGCGACGGCGCACAAACTCCATCCGGATCATTATGTGGGTCTCCTGGAGAAATGATTCCTCTCTGTGTTCGTGGCGACGTCTGCCCACGAAGGGGGCAACCCACTCTACGCGATGCGTCGAGGAGTGTCAAAGGGGTGTTACCATTGGCGTATGCTGGCCGGCGAGGATCGAGACCTCGAGCTCGATGAGGCGTGGGACGAGGCGTTCTGCTGGGGCTACGCGGCGTGACGTGTCCGACCTGCGGCGCCCGAGCGCCCTGGGCGGGCAACCCCGACCGGCCGTTCTGTTCCCTCTCGTGCCGCCTGATCGACCTCGGGGGGTGGCTCGACGAGCGATACCGGATCGCCGGACCCGAGTCAGGAGACAACGATCCGGATGTTTCGTAAAGCCAGCGGCGCCATCCTCTGCCCGTCCTGCGGGCGCTTGACCAGCGCGAACGCGGACGCCTGCTTCTTCTGCGGCCGCCGGCGACCCGGCATGTGGGGCCTGGCCCCGGGCCTGCGCTCCCTGGTCGGCGCCCTCGACGTCACGAAGGCCATCACCGTGGCCTGCGTGGCCCTCTACGTCGCGAGCCTGGTCCTCGACCCCCGCGCCTCGCTGCGCATGCGGGGCCCCTTCGAGCTGCTCTCGCCGAGCGGGAGGGCGCTCGACATGCTCGGCATGACGGGCGCGCTGGCCTGGGAGGCCGGCCGCTGGTGGACGCTGATCACCGCGATCTACCTCCACGGCGGGATCCTCCACATCCTGTTCAACGTCCTCTGGATCCGGCAGCTCGGGCCCGCCGTCGAGCAGGTGTACGGCTCGGCGCGCCTGGCCGTGATCTTCACCGTCGCCGGCGCCACCGGCTTTCTCGCTTCGAACTACGCGGGCGTGCCCTTCACCATCGGCGCCTCGGGCTCGATCTTCGGGCTCCTCGGCGCCATGGTCGCCTATGGCCGCCAGCGGGGCGGCGTGTTCGGGTCGATGGTGCTCCGCCAGTACGGCCAGTGGGCGCTGATCCTGTTCATCTTCGGCTTCATCATGGCGGGCGTGAACAACCTGGCCCACGCGGGCGGGTTCGTGGGCGGCGTCTTCGCCGGTGTCGTCCTCCGTCCCCTCGAGCGGCGTGGCGAAGGCGGCCTCGACCAGCTGCTCGCCCTCGCCACCGTCGCCCTCACCGTCGTGGCCTTCGCGTTGGCCCTCTCCGCTGGCTTCCTGAACTAGGACGCTGCTACAAACAAAAGCGCCCGGGTCGTGTGACCCGGGCGCGTCGTTTTTACCCCGGCGGCGACCTACTCTCCCACACCGTTGCCAGCGCAGTACCATCGGCCCTGGAGGGCTTAACTTCCGTGTTCGGGATGGGAACGGTTGTGGCCCCTCCGGCATTGCCACCGGGAATCATTTTGACCCCCGATACGGAGATTCTCGAGTGCAGCCAGGCGACGTATGAGTCCAACGAGGTCAAGCCGCACGGCCGATTAGTACCGGTAAGCTCAAC
>JACQCN010000214.1 GCA_016201575.1 Candidatus Rokuibacteriota bacterium
CGCCGAGGCCAGCACCACCGCCGGACCGGCGCTAGCCGGATGCTGAAAAACCCGCAGGCCGCTCAAAAAGGTCCAGATGCGAGGCGGCACGTAGTTCGAGCTGAGCGCCGAAGGCGCGAGGCGAGACCCGAGTTGTATGGGGCTTTTCCAGCGCCCGGCTAGAGCCGGCGCAGCGCGAGGGCGGAGAGGACGACACCGACGAGGCCCACGACGTTCACCTTCAGCGCGAAGCCGAAGGTCAGGGAGAGGAAGCGGAGGTCGACGGTGGCCGGGCTGGTCAGGCCGATCGTCGGACCGCGTGTCAGGAAGTCCTGGACCCAGCCTTCGCGGAGCATCGCGCCCAGCAGCTCGCCCAGGAGGGAGCCGACGACGAGCCCCACGACCACGACGAGGACGATGAGCCCGACGCCGCGCTGGGCCGGCACTACGCGACGATAAGCGGGTTCTTGTCGGTGATGATGCGGTCCTGCCTGGCGATGGCCTCCCGGATGAACTTCGGGAGGCTGAAGGAGTGCGCGTGGGCTACCCCGTCCCAGTAGCCGAGCGGGCCCGTGATCCGCTCGGCGATGAGCCGGTCGATCGTCTCGCCGCTCTGCTGCCGGGGATCGGTGCCCTTGGACGCGACGATGAAGCCCCACGGGGTGCCGAAGCAGGAGATGAAGGCCTGGTAGCCGGCCACGACGGGGAAGACCTGCTCGAGGGTGCGGTGCACGGCGGTGAAGAACCCGAGCTCGTTCACCTTCGTCATGCCGGCCTGCATGGTCATGACGCCCCGCGGGCTCAGCCGGTCGCGGATCAGCGTGTAGAACTCCCTGGTGAAGAGCAGGCACGCCGGCCCTTCCTCGAGCGGCTCCACGAGGTCGACGACGATCAGGTCGAACCGCTCGTCCGTCCGCTCGAGCCACGCGCGGGCGTCCTCGTGGCGGAGCTCGGTGCGGGGGTCGTCGAAGGCGCCCCGGTGCATCTCGGGCAGGTGCTCGCGGCAGAGCGCCACGACCTCCTCGTCGATGTCGACCATGACGGCGCGCGTGATGCTCGGGTACCGCAGGATCTCGCGGAGGGTGGCGCCCTCGCCGCCGCCGATCACGAGGGCCCGGGCGGGCCGGCCGTCGACGGCGAGGAGGCCCGGGTGGACCAGGGCCTCGTGGTAGATGAACTCGTCGGCCTGGCTACTCTGGATCCGCCCGTCGAGGACGAGGCACTTCCCGTACGACAGGGTCTCCATGATCTCCATCTGCTGGAACTTGGTGCGGGCGGCCACGATCGTCCGGGCGATGGCGTGCATGTGGCCCTCGACCGGCGTGGTGGTCTCGAAGAACCACTTGTAGCTCTGGCGGCTGGCCACGGGCTAGGCTCGGACAGCCGCGACGGACCTGTTGAGGCGGGGCCGCGAATTCTGCAGGAACATCCCGCGCTGCATCTCCACGACGGAGGCGCGCTCGGCCGCGAACTGCTCGACCAGGTAGCTCGCGGCGACCTCGGGCTTCAGGACATCGCCACAGGAGAAGATGTCCACGGCCGCGTACCGGTACTCCGGCCACGTGTGGATGGAGAGGTGGGACTCGGCGATGACGACGACGCCGCTGATGCCGAACGGGTTGAACTCGTGGAAGACGACGTCCACGATGGTCGCGTGCGCCCGCTTCGCCGCTTCCACGAGCGCGCCCTTCACCGCTTCGAGGCTGTCGATGGCATCCGGAGCGCAATCAAACAACTCGAGAAGCAGATGTCGTCCCAGAGCGTTCAATCCGCGTGCCTCCCCCTGTGGCGACTTCGCCATCTACCGCACCTCTCCTTGGCGACGCCCGACGCGCCGCCTTCCCACGTCCTCTCGCTGCACGTGCCCCCGCGCCTGCCGCGGGAGCAAAAAATTTTTGCGTGCGATGAAACTTCCTCACTTTATGGTCCGATTTTTTCGATTGCAAGAAAAAAATGGCCGGCTTTCCGCCGGCTTCGGCGGCGGCGACGGGTGAATTTCCTCTTGCATTCGGTCGACCTCCGGCTAAAGTGGCTTGATGTGTGCAGGCGCGCGCTCCGGCGCGCGACACGAGGGAGGCGAGAAGGGAGGACGAATGCGCAAGAACGTCACCATGGCGGCGGCGACCGCCGGCCACGCCGAGGGCGGCACCATCCTCAACGCGTTCGACAACGCGCTCCTCGCGGCCGGCCTCGGCAACATCAACCTCATCAAGGTGTCGAGCATCGTCCCCCCCGACGTCGAGATCGTGGAGCTGCCGAAGATCAAGCCCGGCGCCCTCGTCCCGACGGCCTATGCCGCAATGACAAGCGACGTGCCGGGCCAGACGGTGGCCGCCGCCGTGGGCTACGCGCTCCCGGATGACCCCGCCAAGCCGGGCGTCATCATGGAGTACCACGACCTCGCCGACCGGCGAACCGCCGAGGGGAGCATCCGCGCGATGCTGGAGGAGGCCTTCCGGGTCCGGGGCGAGATGATCCGCGAGCTGAAGGTCTTCGTGGCCGAGCACACGGTCGAGCGGGTGGGCTGCGCCGTGGCCGCCATCGCGCTCCTGTCCGACGACGACCTCGTCTAGCCGCTCGGTCCGGTGAAGGACGCCGCACCCCGCTTCATCGCCTGCGGGGAGTCTCTCTCCGACAGCCGCATCGCCGTCTTCGGCATCCCGTTCGAGGGCTCCGTCAACCTCCGGAAAGGCGCCGACGCCGGGCCCCGCGACCTCCGGCTGGCCTCGGACTCGATCGAGACGTACTCGCCCGCCCTCGGGCGGGACCTGGAAGACCTCCCGCTCTGCGACCTCGGCGACTGCGAGCTGCCGGCGGGCGCGCCGCCACGCGCCCAGCTCGACGCCGCCCGGGAGGAGGTCCGGCGCTGGTGGCACCCCGGGCTGATCCCGTTCATGCTCGGCGGCGACCACACCGCGACCGTCCCCGTGATCGAGGCCATCGCGCCCGCGTTCCCCGGCCTCCGCATCCTCCAGCTCGACGCCCACCCCGACACCCGCGAGGAGTTCCTGGGCGAGCGCTACAACTACGCCTCGGCGATGGCCCGGGTCATGGACGTGGTGCCGGCCGAGCGCGTGTACCAGGTCGGCATGCGCACGGGCTCGCGCGAGGAGTTCGAGCGCCGGCGGCCGAAGTTCTTCCCGGCGGTGGGCGGCCACCCGGTCGAGACGGTGCAGCGCCTGCTGCCCGAGCTGTCCGGCCACCCGCTCTACGTGACCATCGACGTCGACGTGCTCGACCCCAGCCACGCGCCGGGCACGGGCTCCCCCGAGCCGGGCGGGCTCAGCGTGCCCGAGCTGATCGAGATCGTGCGCCTGCTCGCCGACTGCACGGTGGTCGGCGGCGACCTCGTCGAGGTGGCCCACGCCTGGGATCCCACCGGCCGCACCGGCATCGCCGCCTCCTGGGTGATCCGGGAAGCCCTGCTGACCTGGTGGGGCAAGTGACCTGGCGGGGAAGCCGCCAGGCGGGACCGGCTGGCGAAACCGGAACGCAGCAACCCAAGACCGAAAGGAGGGGAGCAAACCCGGCACTACAGCGCCCCGCGCCTGTATGAAATCGCCTTCGACCTGAACCGGAAGGGCGAGGTCGACTTCCTCGAGCACTGTTTCAAGAAGTACGCGAAACGGCGGGTGCGCCGCGTCCTCGACATCGCCTGCGGGACCGGGCCGCACCTGCTGCGGCTGGCGGCCCGGGGCTACCGGATGTCGGGGCTCGACCTGTCGTCCGACAACGTCGAGTACCTCCGCGGGCGGGTCCGCGAGGCCGGCCACGAGGCTGACCTGCTGGTCGGCGACATGACCGACTTCCGGCTGCGGGCGCCGGTGGACGCGGCGATCTGCATGCAGGACTCCCAGGGCCACCTGCTCACCAACGAGCAGATCCTCGCCCACCTCCGCGCGGTGGCGCGGGCGCTCCGGCCCGGCGGGCTCTACGTGTTCGACCGATACATGGCCTCGTCGTGGACCGATCCGGCCCGGCAGTGGAGCTGGTCCAAGCGGCGGGGCCGGCTGATCGTGCGCGCCTCCTTCTCGGCCCTCAACGACGTCGACCCCGTGTCGCAGATCTTCCGCGAGCGCATGGAGCTCGAGGCGATCGAGAACGGCACGCGGCGCGTGTACCGCCAGACGCACCGCTCCCGCATGGTGTTCCCGCAGGAGCTCAAGTCGCTGGTGGAGCTGGCGGGCGGGTTCGAGTTCGTCCAGTGGTTCTTCGGCTTCAAGCCCCACCAGATCCTCGAGCGGTCGAAGCACCCGCTGCTGATGGTCGTTGTCCTCCGACGACGGTAATCGCCCCCGCCTCCACCTGACGCGCGCGGGCGGGCGCACCCGCGTCCATCCCTGGATCTACCGCGGCGAGATCGCCGGCCTGGAGGGCGAGCCCGAGCCGGGCGCCGCCGTCACGGTCATCGACGGCAGCGGCGCCTTCGCCGGCGTCGGCTTCTACAACCCCCGCACGTCGCTCGCCTGTCGCATCTTGACGCGGCGCGAGGA
Organism: Candidatus Rokuibacteriota bacterium; assembly: GCA_016201575.1. GTDB lineage: Bacteria > Methylomirabilota > Methylomirabilia > Rokubacteriales > CSP1-6 > AR9. Next base: position 4,473 of record JACQCN010000214.1, read on the forward strand.
AGCGGTCGACGCCGCCTTCTTCGCCGCCCGCATCGCCGGGGCGCTCGCCTATCGCCGGGCCGCGGGGCTCGCGAGCGACGCGTACCGGCTCGTCTGGAGCGAGGGCGACGGGCTGCCGGGCCTGGTCGTCGACCGCTACGGCGCGGTGAGCGTCGTGCAGTGCTTCACGCTCGGCATGTCCCGCGTGATCGACTGGATCGCCGCGGGGCTCCGCGCCGCCGTCGGCGACGGCCCGGTCTACCTGGCCGACGATCCCGCGGGCGCGCGGCTCGAGGGCTTCGAGCCGCGGCGCGGGTGGCTCGACCGGGAGGGGCCGGAGACGGTCACCGTGCGCGAGGGCGACGCCCGCTTCCGCGTGCGCCTCGGCGCCGGCCACAAGACAGGGTTCTACCTGGACCAGGCCGAGAACCGCGCGCGGGTCGGGCGCCGGGCGGCCGGGCGACGGGTCCTCGACGCCTTCAGCTACAGCGGCGGGTTCGCCGTCCACGCTCTCGCGGCCGGCGCCGAGCACGCGATCTGCCTCGACTCCTCCCCCGAGGCGCTCGCCGGCGCCCGCGAGAACCTCGCCCTGAACGGCCTGGCCGAGCGCGCGGAGCTGCGCGAGGTCAACGCCTTCGACGAGCTGCGCCGGCTCGAGCGCGAGCATGCCCGCTTCGGGCTGGTGATCCTCGACCCGCCGCCGTTCACCCGGCGACGGGACGCGCTCGAGGCGGCGCGGCGCGGTTACAAGGAGATCAACCTGCGGGCGATGCGCCTGCTCGGTCCGGGCGGCCTCCTCGCGACCTTCTCCTGCTCGCACCACGTCTCGCCGGCCTTCTTCGAGGACGTCTGCCGGGCCGCAGCCGAGGACGCAGGCGTCACCCTGCGCACGCTCGGCGCCCTCACCCAGAGCGGGGATCATCCGGTCTTGCTGACGGTACCCGAAACGCGGTATTTGAAGGGTCTGCTCCTCGAGCGGCTCTGAGCTCAACCCACAGTCAGGAGGACGCCGTGCGCGAGAACACCCTGAAAGCGATCTGGGCCCGGGGCGACGCGGTCATCAACGGATGGCTAGGAGCGTGTCGGTGAAATCACCGCAAAACGGACAGACAGCGGTGACGGCATGAGGCGTCCGCGATCCCGAGGGTCCCGGGTCGAACCGGAGCGCATGCGGGTCAGCTCGTCCGGACGTGCAAGTACCCGCCCGCGGGCTACCGGAGCTTCGGCCCTGTCCGCGCCTCGATCTACGCCGGGACGGACTACGGCGACCGCGCCAACGACGACCTCCTGGTGATCCCGATGATCGAGACGGCGGAGGCCGTGAAGAACCTCGACGAGATCCTGAGCGTGCCCGGGATCGACGCCGTCTACGTCGGACCGGCCGACCTGAGCCTCTCGCTCGGGTGCCGGCCGCGCCTGGACCAGACGGACCCGCCGGTGGTCGAGGCGATCCAGAAGATCCTCGCCGGGTGCAAGCGCCACCACGTGGTGGCCGGCCTCCACAACAACACGGTGGCCTACGCGCGGAAGATGATCGACGAGGGCTTCCAGTTCGTGACGATCGCCAGCGACAGCCGCTTCCTCGCCGCCAAGGCCAGCGAGGAGGTGGGCGCGCTCCGCAAGGCGGGAACCAAGACCGGCCGCCTCCCCGCCTACTGACCCACATTATTCACGAACGGTCGCGTGTGGCGGGCGGGTTCTGTCGCAGGGCGCAGCCCCCGCGGGTCCCGGTCCGTCACCCACTCGCCCGAACGCCGCGCGGCGCGCGGCGGACGGGACGAGGGGGGCCCACTGCGCGCGGCCCCGCGGGGACCGCACCCTGCGCCACCCG
>JACQCN010000180.1 GCA_016201575.1 Candidatus Rokuibacteriota bacterium
GTTCCAGACGTTGACGCCGAGCGCGAGCTCGCGGCTCGCGCGCACGGCGGCGGCCACGCCCGCGCGGGCGAGCGCGAGAGCGTACGGCAGCGTGGCGTTCGTGAGCGCGAAGGTCGAGGTCCGCGACACCAGCGCCGGCATGTTGGTCACGCCGTAGTGGACCACCCCGTGCTGCTCGTACACGGGCTCCACCAGGCTCGTGGGCCGCGTCGTCTCCACGCATCCGCCCTGGTCGACCGCGACGTCCACGATCACCGCGCCGGGCTTCATCGTCTTCACCATCTGGTCGCTCACGAGCACCGGCGCCCGGGCGCCGGTGACGAGGACGGCGCCCACGAGGAGGTCCGCGCGCTGGACCGCGTTGGCGATGTTGAAGCTGTTCGACGCGAGCGTGACGATCCGCCCGTGGACCAGGTCGTCGACGTGCCGGAGCCGGTCGAGGTTGACGTCCAGGATCGCCACGTCGGCGCCGAGGCCGACCGCGGTCTTGGCCGCGTTGATCCCCACGGTGCCCGCGCCGAGGACCACGACGTTGCCGTGGGGCACGCCGGGCACGCCGGAGAGCAGGATCCCGCGGCCGCCGTACGCGCGCCCGAGGTAGTGCGCGCCCTCCTGCACGGCCAGGCGGCCGGCCACCTCGCTCATCGGCGTCAGGAGCGGCAGGCTCCCGTCCGGGCGCTCCACCGTCTCGTAGCCGATGGCGATGCCGCCCTGGGCCTGGAGCGCGCGTGTCAGCTCGGGGGCGGGCGCGAGGTGCAGATAGGTGAAGAGCGTGAGCCCCGGCCGCAGGCGGCGGACCTCCTCGGCCTGCGGCTCCTTCACCTTGAGCACCAGCTCGGCCTCGCCCCAGAGCGCGTCGACCGGCGCCAGCGCCGCGCCCGCCCGCGCGTACTCCTCGTCGCGAATGCCGCTGCCGAGCCCCGCGCCCGGCTCGACCAGCACGCGGTGCCCCGCCTCCGCGAAGGCCCGCGCGCCCGCCGGCGTGAGGGCCACGCGCTGCTCGCCGATCTTGATCTCGCGGGGGACGCCGACGATCACGGGTTCGCCTCCAGGAAGGCGCGGATCCGCTCCGCCAGCTCCTCGCCCTTGTCCTCCTGGAGGAAGTGGCCCGCGTCGCGGATCACCACCATCGGCCCCGCGCTCGGGATCAGCTTCTCGAACACGCGCCCGGCGGGGAGGCCGAGCACCGGGTCCTTGTCGGAGAACATGAGGAGGCAGGGCTTCGTCCAGCGCGCGAGCACCTCGCGGGCCCGGCGCGACTCGGCGGCGCCGGGGTCGTCCGGCGAGATCGGCACCAGCATCGGGAAGGCGTGCACGCCCTCCTTGTACCGGCGGTCGGGGAAGGGGGCGGCGTAGGCGGCGAGGATCTCGGGCGTCTTCGCCCGCTCCTGCACGAGCGCGCGCTGGAACAGCGCGGCGACGTCGAGGTCCTCGGTCCTGGCCATGTACTCGCGCCAGGCCATGAAGCCGGAGCCGGGCGGCTCGCCGGTGCCGAGGGCCGTGTTCATGATCACCAGGCGCGCGAAGCGCTCCGGCATCTCGCCCGCCACCCGGAGGCCGATCAGCCCGCCCCAGTCCTGGCCCACGAGCGTGATCCGGTCGAGGCGGAGCTGCTCCATGAAGGCCACCAGGCTATCACGGTGCATCTGGAACGAGTATTCCGCGCGCTCGGTGAACTTGTCGGACTTCCCGAAGCCGAAGAAGTCGGGGGCGATCACGCGATGGCGCGCGGCCAGCGGCGGGATCATGCGGCGGTAGAGGAAGGACCAGCTCGGCTCGCCGTGCAGGCAGAGGATCGGATCCCCGCGCCCCTCGTCGACGTAGTGCATGCGGGCGCCGCCGATCGTCACGTAGCGCGGCGGGAAGGGGTAGCCGGGGAGATCGCGGAAGCGCTCCTCCGGGGTGCGGATGATCGGCATGCCTGTATGATAAGCCCTCGTGACGAGCCCTTCGCGTCCTCGCCTCGGGGAACCCCTTCTCCGCCATGGTCGGCACGCTCGGGAAGGCGGCCACGCGCTTGGGCGAGGTGGTGACCAGCGGGACGATGTCCCCCGACTTGATGAGACTTGACGAGGGGGGCGAGCGAGCCGAAGCCGCTCGTGGCGATGCTCACGTGACCACCCACGATGGCGTTCTTGACGGGCCCGGTGCCCTGGAAGGGGACGTGGGTGATGTCGAGGCCGTACCCCTGCTTGACAACGCGGGGCCAGGTTCAACCAGCCGGAGCCCGTCCCCCCGCGTGTGTCGCGTCGGCGCCAAGCGCTAGGGCGATGGTGTATCGATCTTTGGGCATGTGCGCGGCGCCGCGTGCGCGCTACCCAGAGGAGTGGCGTGTCTTCAGCCCGTGTATCGGCCGCGTGACGCCGAGCACACCGTGCTCCATCAGGTCATCGGCGAGCATCTGGAACCCTTCCTGCGCCAAGCCGCGGAGGCCGGTGAGGGGGTCGGCCTCCCGCAGTTCGTCGAGCGGGAGTTCCGGGAGTTCTTGACGTGTGGCGCGTTCGAGCACGGCTTTGCGCGCTTTCGCTGCGAGGGCTGCGCCCATGAGCACTTGGTGCCGTTTTCCTGCAAGGGGCGCGAGTGGTGTCCCAGTTGCGGCGGCCGCCGGATGACCGAGCGCGCCGCCCATCTGGTGGACGAGGTGCTGCCGTGGGTGCCGGTGCGCCAATGGGTCCTCACGGTGCCGTATCGGCTGCGGTACCTGATGGCGTGGGACCATGGGTTGAGCCGCGCCGTGCTCGGCGTGTACGCGCGCGTGCTGCTCGACGTCTACGCGCGCGGCGCCCGGGAGCGCGGCCTCCGCGACGGGCGGACGGGCACGGTCACGGTGATTCAGCGCGCCGGAAGCGGCCTGAATCTGAACCTCCACTTTCATACGCTGGCGCTGGACGGAGTGTTTACCGAAGCCCACCCGGGCGCCATCGAGTTTCATCCGGCGCCCGCGCCCCGCGATGCCGAGGTGGCGGAGGTGCTCGCCACGGTCCGCCACCGGGTCCGGCGGCTGCTGATGCGCCGGGGCCTGGAGCCCACCGACGACGCGACAGGTCCGGCGGATCGGCTCGCAGAGGAGTCCCCTGTGCTGGCCGGGATCGCCACCGCCTCGATCCAAGGGCGGGTGGCGTTGGTTCCTCGCGCCGGGGCGCGGGTACGCCGACTCGGGCGGGAGTACGACGCCGAGGCCGTGACGTCGCGGGGGCCCCGCCAGGCCCATCTGGAGGGCTTCGATCTGCACGCCAATGTGTGGGTGCCCGCCCACGATCGCGCGGGGCTGGAGCGCCTGTGTCGGTTATGCGGAGCTCCGCATAAGCGACAGTATGCGGACCGGGGAGTTATGCGGACCAGGCGCCCACATGGTCGGGATGAACGCTGAGAATACCGCGGCTTCGGTCACCTCGGAGGGTATGACCCGGTCCGCATAATTCGGGCACGCTGGGGTCCCCATTCAC
>JACQCN010000181.1 GCA_016201575.1 Candidatus Rokuibacteriota bacterium
CCACGTAGAGGTCGAGGGGCAGGCGCACCTTGTAGCCCCGGATCTGGACGTCGCGCTCCTCCATGATGTTGAGGAGCCCCACCTGGATGCGCTCGGCCAGGTCCGGCAGCTCGTTGATCGCGAAGATGCCGCGGTTGGTCCGGGGCAGGAGCCCGTAGTGGATCGTCAGCTCGTCGGAGAGGTAGCGGCCCTCGGCGACCTTGATGGGGTCGACCTCGCCGATCAGGTCGGCGATCGTGATGTCCGGGGTGGCGAGCTTCTCGCCGTAGCGGCGCGCGCGCGGCACCCAGACGATCTCGACCCGGTCGCCCTGCTCGGCCACGCGGGCACGGCAGGCCGAGCAGATCGGCGCCAGCGGGTCGTCGGTGATCTCGCAGCCGGCCAGCGCCGGCACGGTCTCGTCGAGCAGATCGACCAGGCGCCGGGCCATGCGCGTCTTGGCCTGCCCGCGCTCGCCCAGGAACACGATGTCCTGGCCGCTCAGGACGGCGTTCTCGATTTGCGGCACCACGGTGTCGTCGTAGCCCACGACGTCGGGGAAGAGCGGCTCCCCGCCCTTGAGGCGCGCCATCAAGTTGTCGCGCATCTCCTGCTTGACGGACCGCGACGCCCAGCCGCTCTGCTTCAGCTCTCCGACCGTGCGCGCCCTCATCGCCGCTCCGCCTGGAGGTCGCCGAGCGGCACGCGCTCGTCGAGCCGCGGGTTGGCCAGCTCGATCCCGACGCGGAGCGCGCGGAGCCCCTGCACCCCCTGCAGCTCTTCCAGATCCAGCTCCTCGACCTCCGGCGTCAGGTAGCGCCGGTGCTGCAGGTACTCGATGTAGTCGCGGTACTCCGCCGCCTCCCGCGGCTGGGTGTAGACGATGGCGATCTTCCCGGGCTGGGTGAGCCGCTCGCGCCCGCCCCGCACCATGGCCTTGTCGATCCGCTTCTTGATGATCTCGTAGCGGATGTTGTAGGCGCCGTCGACGTCGAAGCGCTTCTCGTCGAAGCGGAAGCGGATCGAGAGCGGCATGTGCTGGACGAGGATCAGGTGCGCGGTCTCCAGCGGCACCGGGAGCCGGTCCTTGAGGCGCTCGGCCCGCAGGGCCACCCCGCAGGTGACCATGAGCTGCCAGAGGCGCAGGTTGCGGAGGTAGAGCGGATCGAAGGCGCCGTCCTCGTTCAGCGAGGCGCCGACGTAGATGCTGTAGTCGACGCCGTCGGTCTTCTGCCGCTCGAAGTAGTGGGGGAACATGGCCTGGGCCGCCTGCTCCTCCATGTCGAGGTACGACGACACGGTGTCGTTGATGCGCGTGATGCTCTCCTCGAAGGCCTGGCGGCGCTGATAGACGGTGCCGAGCCGCGGCTCGATGGCCGCCCGGTAGGCCTCGATCTTCTCGCTGACGCCGGGGCCGAAGGCCTGCAGGTGGTCGAACAGGGGCTCGACCTCGTTGCGCAGGAACGCGATCACGTCCAGCTCGTCCCCGGACCGCAGGCTCACCTCGATGTCGGCGACGTGCTTGTCGACGCGGTAGGCCAGCTCGTCGAGCGCGGGCAGCGGCCGGGCGTCGTGGGCCGCCCGCAGGGCGTCGCGCGCGAGCCCGAGCTGCGTGAGCAGGTCGGCCTGGATCGAGAGCGCGCGCTGGGTGGACGAGCCGCGCACGTCGGAGAGGCCGTAGAGCGGATAGACCTGGTCGAAAACGATGGGCTCGAGCTCGACCGCGCCGGGCGCGCCGCGCAGCCGCTCGATGCTGCTGAGCACCGCCTTGCGGAAGCGCCACTCGACACGCGGGTGGATCGCCGTGCACTTCTCCTTGATGACGGCCTGGATCCGCCCTTCCAGCTCCTCCTTGCTCCGCCGCACCGCCATGGAGAAGAGCGGCATCACCTCCTGGAGCTTCGGGAGGTGCGTGGCGTTGAGGTCGCCGGGCTGCGGCGAGGCGAGCTCGAGCATCCCGATCAGCTCGTCCTGGTAGAAGAGCGGCGCCACCACGATGTTCCGGGCGCCGATGCGCAGAATCTCCTCCTCGACGTGGGTCCGCTCCGGCAGGGCGGCGAGGTCTTCCACGATGAGCGGCCGGCCCTGCTTCACCGCCCGCGCGTAGATCGAGCCGGCGAACTCAGACACGGGGGTGATGGGTCGAGTCGGCGAAGATGCAGGAGTGCTCGAGGCGGGCGCCGGAGTTGAGCATCAGCACCTGGTCGCCCTCGATGGCGGCCAGACCCAGGCGGAGGTCCGGCCGCCGGAAGAGCGTCCGCAGCTTTTCCTGGAGCCCGCAGAAGCGCGTGCTCGTGACGATCGACTCCTTGTCGATCAGGTCGCGCTTGAGCGACGAGAGCACCTCCTGGTCCGTCACCTCGATCGCCCGCAGCACCGTGAAGCCGCGGAACAGGAAGCGGTCCGGCGGCAGCAGCGCCCTCAGGGACTCGGGATCGGCGAGCCGGGCGAGCAGGCGCTCGCGGTCGAGGAGGGGCGGCACCTCGCCCACCGGTACCACGTCCAGGAAGCGCGGGTCGAAGACCACCTTGAAATGACGATCGAGGCCGGTCTCGGGGCAGGCCACCGTGAGGACGATCGGGACGTCCACGTCGATCTCGACGCCGTACACGCGGCGGAGGATCACCGCGCAGGCGTAGCGGAGGCGGACCGTCGCCACCGTCTCCAGGTCGGCGCTGAAACGGCCCTTGAGGGAGCCGCCCTCGCCCGTGAGCATCCGTTCGAAGGAGGGCGTGGCATAGAAGCTGCGGAGGTGGAAGGGGACCATCGCGGCGCCGTACTCCTGCTCCCAGAAGGCGGGCGCGAAGACGATGGCCATCAGCATGTCGATCAGCTCCCGATGCCGTGCCACCACGGAGAGGTCCTCGATGGGCTCGAGCAATTCGGGCGCCTTCCGCAGCTCCTCTTCGACCATCCGCGCCAGTACCCCCCTGACCGGGTGTGTCCGAGGCATTTCCTTGGTCCAGAAATCGACGAGCGGCGCGAGACTCAACTCGACCTTGAAAGGCACCGCGCCGAGCGCGGACTCGATATCCACCGGGCGGCTGGCCGCGAAGTCCATCATCCGACTCCCCTCACGCGTGACGAGGTGTGGGCCTGGGAACCGTCACGCCGTCTCATTCTACGATGCCGGGCAGCCCCGAGGCTGTTCCTCAGAGCGCCGCCCGGCCCTTGGTGGCGAACTGCCGCTCGTAGAGCGCCCGCAGCTCCCCCAGGGTGGTCGCCTTCCCCGGCCCCTTGTCGTCGCGGATGCGGGCGATCCGGGCGAACCGGAGGGCCAGCCCCGAGGGGTAGGTCGGGCTCTTCTGGACCTCGTTGTACTCGACCTCGACCACGACCTCCGGGCGGACGCGGACGGTGTAGCCGTCGTCCCCGATGGCCAGGCGGCGGAGCCGCTCCGTCATCTCCTCGAATTCGCGGTCGGTCAGCCCCTTGAAGGTCTTGCCGACGCCGGCGAACCCGTCGCCGTCGCGGACCGCCAGGTGGTAGTTGGAGAGCCAGCCGCGGCGGCGCCCCGATCCGCGGTCGGCGGCGACGATCACGCAGTCGACCGTCTGGGCCTCCTTGATCTTGAACCACCGCTTGCCGCGCCCGCCCGGGGTGTAGGGGCTCCGGAGGTCTTTGGCGATCACGCCCTCGTGCCCGGCCGCCAGGGCCCGGTCGAAGAACGCGCGCGCCGTGTCAGGCGACTCCACGATCTCGCGCTCGGCCAGGTGGCGGCGCCCTGTCGCCCGGGCCAGCGCCTCCCACCGCTCGGCGTAGGGGACGTCGATCAGCGAGCGGCCCTCCGCCAGCAGGCAGTCGAAGAAGTGGATGGCGAGCGGCATCTCGGCCATCGCGGACTCGACGCCGTGGACGCGGCGGAAGCGCCGCATCAGCTCCTGGAAGGGCCGCGGGCGCCCGCGCGCGTCGAGCGCGACGACCTCGGCGTCGAGGATCAGCGGCGCGCCGGCGAGGTCGCGGCGGGCGAGCGCCACGATGTCCGG
>JACQCN010000182.1 GCA_016201575.1 Candidatus Rokuibacteriota bacterium
CAGCACGTCGAGCTGGGCGAGCGCCTTCTCGGCGTGGTGGAGATTCGGCTCGGAGAGGAGCGGATTCTCGCCGACGATGTACATGGCGCGGATGTCGCCGCTGAGCCAGGCCTCCACCATGTCGGTGACGACGAGCCCCGGCCGCAGCGGCGGCCGCACGCCCCAGGCGCGCTCGAACCGGTCGAGCGTGGCCGCGTCGTAGGACTGGTAGCCGGGCAGACTGGTCGGGATGCAGCCGGCGTCGCCGCAGCCCTGCACGTTGTTCTGCCCCCGCAGGGGCGACACGCCGGAGCCCGGGAAGCCGAGCTGCCCGGTGACGAGCGCCAGGTTGAGCAGCGCGTGGGCGTTGTGCATGCCGTTCACGTGCTGGGTGATCCCCATGCCCCAGACGAGGCACGACCCGCTGAAGGGCGGCCGCGCGTACCAGCGGGCCGCGCGCGCGATGTCCTCGGCCGGGACGCCCGTGACCGCCGCCGCGCGCTCGAGGGTGAGCCCGGCGAGCGAGGCCTGCCACGCTTCGACGCCCTCGGTGCGCGCGCGGATGAACGCGTGGTGGGCCAGCCCCTCGTCGAGGATGACCGTGGCCATCGCGTTGAAGAGCAGCGTGTCGGTGCCGGGCCGGGGCTGGAGCCAGAGGTCGGCCTGGTCGCACAGCTCGATCCGCTTGGGGTTGACGACGACGATCTTCGCGCCCCGGGCCATGGCGCGGCGGAAGCGGATCGCGATGACGGGGTGGTTGGCGGAGGCGTCGGCGCCCACGATCATCAGGCACCCCGCCTCCTCGTAGTCGACGTACGAGTTCGACGTGGCGCCCGATCCCATCGACACCAGCATCGCCTCCACCGAGGGCGAGTGGCAGAGCCGCGTGCAGTGGTCGACGTTGTTCGTCCCCATGACCACGCGGCAGAGCTTCTGGACGAGGTAGCCGTCCTCGTTGGTGGCCTTGGCGCTGGCGAAGGCGCCGAAGCGGCCGCGGTGGCGCGCCAGCCCCTCCGCCGCCGTCTCCAGCGCCTCCTCCCACGACACCTCGCGCCAGGCGCCGTCGCGCCGCACCATGGGCGCGACGATCCGGTCCCGCGCGTGGACGAAGCCGGCGCCGAAGCGGCCCTTGACGCAGAGCGTGCCCTGGCTCGACTGGTTGGCGGGCACGTCGTCGGCCATGAGCGCCAGGCGCCCGTCGTCGCGCACGCGGGCCACGATGCCGCAGCCGACGCCGCAGTAGGGGCAGGTCGTCTCGACCGCGCGCGTGATCGCCGCGCGGCGCTCCTTGGGCCGCAGCGCGCCCGTCGGGCAGGTGGCCACGCACTGGCCGCAGGAGGTGCAGGTCGACGCGGCCAGGAGGCCGTCGCCGGCGACGCCGACCTTCATGGCGTGGCCGCGCCCGAGCATGGCGATGGCGCCGATCCGCTGCACGTCGTCGCAGGCGGTGGTGCAGCGCCCGCAGAGGATGCAGGCCTCGCGGTCGAGCACGAAGAAGGACTTGGACCCGTCGACGGCGAACCGGTGGAGGGCGGCGAACGACGGCGCCGCGAGCGCGTGCCGCGCGGCGGCGTCGCCCACCTGGCCGAAGCCGTCCCGGCCGTCGCCGGCGGTGAGCATCGAGCGCGTGAGGTCGAGCACCATCGACCGGACGCGCACGACCTCGGGCGCGGTCGTGCTCGCCACCATGCCGTCGCGGGCCGGCAGGTGACACGCCGCCGGCGTCCCGCGCTGCCCCTCGACCGTGACCAGGCACGTGCGGCACGCGCCGAGCGCCGGGCGGTCGGGGTCCTTGCAGAGCTGCGGCAGCGGGATACCGAGGCGATTCACGGCATCGAGGACCGACGCGCCCGCCGGAACGTCGACTCGCCGCCCGTCGATCACGAGGTTCATAGGGGCCGCGCCCAATGATAGCAGGAGATCGCGCCTCAGCGGCGGAGGCGCTGCCGGAGGAACGGGTCGATCAGCGGGTCGCGATACCAGAACGGTCCCCCGTAGGGTCCCCGGAACGGGTCGTACCACCAGGGCGGATACGGGTACGCAAGGCTGACCCCGGTCGCGAGCGGCCACAGCTCGAGGCGGCGGCTCTCCACCACCGGGTAGCGGTAGGTGACGTCGTCGATCTTCCGCTCGACCACGCCCGCGACCGTCCCGACGACCGTCACCCGCCGGCCCACCTCGTAGACGGCCGGATCGAGGAACTCCGTGGACCGGATGAGGAAGCGGCCGGCCGAGCGATCGGTGATCAGCGGCTCCTCGCGCTCGAGCGAGCGCTCGAGCACCTCGATCTCGCTCTCGCCGGCGCGGGTGTGCACCAGCAGGATGGCGCCGCCGACGACGACCGTCTGGCCGCGGTACCCCTCGGGGTCGCGGATCAGGTCCGCGCCCGTGACGCTGCGGTTGACCGTACCCTCGAGCTCCTCGGGCACGATGGACGCGCAGCCGGCGAGGAGCAGCAGGGCCACGAGGATCGGCAGCGCGGGCATGCCCTCATTCTGCGCCCGCCCGTTTCCCCGCGCACGCCCGCGGCGCCAAACGGCCCGAATATTTGGTCTTGACACCCCCCCGAACGCTTTGTTACTCATCCGCCGTTCGAAGACCGCCGCGGGTGGTCATCCGCTGTTCACCGCTGCCAGTGCGACCGGGGGGGGCAGACCATGGCCAGACAGCTCGATCGACGTGACTTCCTGAAGACAGCGGCGGCGGCCGCCGGCGGCGTGGTGGCGGGCAGCGGGATCACCGGCTTCCCCTACGTCATGAAGTTCCGGCGGTCGTGGGCCGCGTCGAACACCGTCCCGGTCGGCAGCCTGCTCGACAAAACGGGGGGCATCAACATCTACGGCCTCCCCGCCATCGCCGCCACCGAGTACGCCGTGAACGAGATCAACGCCAAGGGCGGCCTCCTCGGCAAGCAGCTCGAGCTGATCCAGTACGACACCCAGTCGGACATCGCCAACTTCCCGAAGTTCGCCAAGAAGCTGATCCTCGAGGACCAGGTCGTGGTCATCCACGGCGGGATCACGTCGGCCTCGCGGGAGAGCTTCCGGCCGGTGATCGACGAGTACAAGCAGCTCTACTTCTACAACATCATTTACGAGGGCGGGGTCTGCGACAAGTACGTGTTCGTCACCGGCGAGACGCCGACCCAGCAGATGGGCCCGCTGGCCAAGTACGCCCTGCGGAAGTACGGGACCAAGGCCTACACGGTGGCCGCCGACTACAACTTCGGCCACATCTCCTGGAAGTGGTGGGACATCTTCTGGCGCAACGGCGGCGGCCTGGAGCCCGTGGCCGGCGGCAAGCGGGGCTCCCACGTGGGCAAGGTCGAGTTCATCCCGCTCGACGTCACCGACTTCAACGCCACCATCAACCGGATCCAGGAGGCCAAGCCCGACGTCCTGATGTCCTTCCTGGTCGGCGGCGCCCACATCAACTTCTACCGCCAGTTCGCCGCGGCCGGCCTCAAGAACAAGATCCCCATCATCACCACCACGTTCGGCTACGGCAACGAGCACATCGTCCTCGACGCCAAGGAGGTCGAGGGACTGGTGGCGGCCTACCCGTACTTCGACGAGCTGGACAATCCGCAGAACCGGGCGTTCAAGGCCGGCATGAAGAAGAAGATGGGCAACCCCGACTATTACATCGGCGACGCCGGCGCCGAGAGCTACAACGGCTGGTGGTTCTGGGCCAAGGGCGTGCAGAAGGCCGGGAGCTTCGAGCGCGAGGCGGTGACCAAGGCCATGGAGAGCGGGATCGAGTGGGACTCGCCGATGGGCCACGTGAAGATGGACCCGGCCAGCCACCACGTGATCTTCACCGTGCACCTGGCCGCGGTGAACGACAAGCACGGCTGGAAGGTGCTCGAGAGCTTCCCGAACGTTCCGCCCACGGAGACCATGCAGCTCTGCGACCTGCTCAAGAACCCGGACCAGCACACGCAGTACCAGCCGAAGTGATCGGGTGAGGTGATCGACCGTCCCGCGTCGCGCCGCTTCGGGGAGCCGTGATGGGCCTCGACACCGCGGCGATGCTGGGGCTCGAGATCCTGAACTCGATCACCATCCTGGTGCTGCTCGCCCTCGGGCTCGCCGTCATCTTCGGGATGATGCGCATCGTGAACCTGGCCCAGTGCGAGTTCTTCACGCTGGGTGCCTTCACGGTGCTGGCGGCCACCCGCTGGGCCGGGCTGCCGCTCTGGGCGGCCATGTGCCTGGCGCCGGTCGTGGTCGGGGGCGTCGGCATCGTGCTCGAGCGGCTGGTGATCCGGCCCCTCTACGGCCGCCCCCTCGACGTGATGCTGGCCACCTGGGGCGTCAGCCTCCTCCTGGTCGGCGTCATCACCGTGATCTTCGGCGCGGTGACGCAGGGCGTCCCCTTCGCGCTCGGCAGCTTCCGGGTCGGCCAGTACCAGTACCCGCAGTACCGGATCGTGATGACCACGGTGGCGGCGGCGATGATGGCCGGCCTCTACGCGCTGTTCCGCTACACGGCGTTCGGCCGCCGGGCGCGCGCCACCATCGCCAACCCGGAGATGGCGGCGGCGATGGGGATCAACACGCCGCGGATGTTCATGCTCACCTTCGGCCTCGGCGCCGGGCTGGCCGGCGCCACCGGCGCCATCCTGGCCCCGATCGTCGGCGTGGTGCCGACCATGGGCGCGCTCTACATCGCGCGCGCGTTCATCACGGTCGTGGTGGGCGGGCCCGTGGTGCTCCTCGGCACGCTCTCGTCGGCCTCGGTCCTCGGGTTCATCGAGGCGCTGATCTCGCGCTTCTCGCTCTTCACGATCCAGACGGGCGGCCACTGCACGCCGCCGCCCTGCCAGATCAGCATCGGCGGCTCGGCCTTCTTCGGGCAGATCGCGCTCCTGATCTTCGCGATCGTGCTCCTCCGGCTCCTGCCCCGCGGCATCTCCGGCTTCCGGAGGGCGGGCCAATGAGACTCTGCGGAGGGGGGCTCCGCCCCCCTTCCGAACCTCCCCCCCGAACCTTCCCGCTGGGTCGGGGCGGCCAGGCCGGCACTCGAACCGTCGGTCCACCTTTGCGCGAGGAGGATAGGCCGTGAGCGGTGGCCGCGCGCCGCACCTGCTCGCGGCGCTCCTGCTCCTGGTGCCGCTCGTCGCCGTGCCCTTCGCCTACAAGCCGTACACCGCCAACACCCTCGCGCTCTTCATGACCTACGGGCTGCTGGCGATGTCGCTGGGGCTCATCTGGGGCTACGCGGGGATCATGAGCTTCGGCCAGACCGCGTTCTTCGGCATCGGCGCCTACGCCTACGGGGCGATCGGCCTCAACCTGATCCAGCGGACCGGCGACACGCACCTCGCGGTGGCCGGCGGCCTCGCCGCCGCCACCGGGCTCGCCGCCGTCGTCGGCTACTTCATGTTCTACGGCCGCCTCTCCGACGTGTACGCGGCAATCATCACGATGGCGCTCACCCTCGTCCTCTTCGCCTTCTTCGCCTCC
>JACQCN010000153.1 GCA_016201575.1 Candidatus Rokuibacteriota bacterium
CAGGCGCGGCCAGAGCTGCGGGGCGCCCACCGTCTGCATCGCGATGTGACGGCCGCCGATCGTCTGGACCACCATCCCCGGCCGCGGGCCCAGGTACACCTCGCCGCCGTTCAGCACGCTCCCGAACGTGATGTCCTCGGCGGCGATGAGGGCCTCGAGCATCGAGACGTCGAGGTACGCGCCGCCGCCGGTCCGGCCGCGCCGGAGCAGCGCCGCGCAGATCGCGCCGAACGCCTGGGTCCCGGCCAGCACGTCCGCGGCCTGGAGGTAGGCCACGCGCGGCGCGGGCTGCCCGTCCTGCTCGAGGTGCATCAGGCCGGACATCGCGTTGATCACGTGCGCGAAGGCCGGGCGCTCCCGCAGCGGACCCGACTGCCCGTAGCCCGAGATCGAGCAGTAGACGAGGTCGGGCTTCGCCGTCGACAGCGTCGCGTGATCGCAGCCCAGGCGGGCGGCCACCCCCGGCATGAAGTTCTCGACGACGACGTCGGCGGCGCGGGCCAGGTCGAGCACGACGGCGCGCGCCCGGGGATCGCCCAGCTCGATCGCCACGCTGAGCTTGCCGGCGTTGCACCGCACGAAGTAGGTGCTCTGGTCGGCGCGGTCGGGCTGGAGCTGGAGGACCGCCTTCCGCATCTCGTCGCCCTCGCCGGGCCGCTCGATCTTGATCACGCGCGCGCCGAGATCGGCGAGGAGCCGCGTGCAGTACGGCCCGGCGAGCACGCGCGTGAAGTCGAGCACGGTGATGCCGGCGAGCGGGGCCTGGTCCTCGGACACGGCCCCCAGAATAGCAAACGCGCGGACTGTAGTATTCTCCATGCTCGTGACGGACGGGCTCGTGGTGGAGCGGGAGGGAGCGGTGGTCTGGTGCGTCCTCGACCGCCCGCCGCTCAACGTCCTCGAGCCCGGCTTGATCGGCGCGCTGGGCGAGACGTTCGCGGAGCTGGCCCGGGACCGCTCGGTCCGGGCGGCGGTCCTGACGGGGCACGGGCGCGCCTTCACCGCGGGGATGGACGTGCGCGTGCTCGGCGCGCAGGACGTCGCCGGCGCCAAGCGCCTCATCACGGCGCTGCACGCGGCGATCGAGGCCGTCCACCACGCGCCGTTCCCGGTCATCGCGGCCCTCAACGGCGCCTGTCTCGGCGCCGGCCTCGAGCTCGCGCTGGCCTGCGATCTGCGGGTGGCGGTGACGGCGGCGCGCCTCGGCCTGCCCGAGGTGCGCGTGGGCGTGCCGTCGGTGATCGAGGCCGCGCTGCTGCCGCTCCTGGTGGGCCCGGGCCGGGCGGCCGAGCTGCTGCTCTCGGGCGAGGCGATCGCCGCGGCGCAGGCGCTCGAGTGGGGGCTGGTCAACCGCGTGGTGGCGCCGGAGCGGCTGCGGGACGCGGTCGAGGAGCTGCTCGGGAAGATCCTCGCGGGCGGGCCGGAGGCGATCCGGCTGCAGAAGGAGCTGATGATCGCCTGGCGCTACGCCGACCTCCGCACCGCCGTGCGGTACGGGATCAACGCCTTCGCCAGCGCCTACGCGACGGGAGAGCCGGCCGAAGGGGCGAGGGCGTTTCTCGAAAAGCGGGCTCCGCGATTCGAGAACGCCCCCTGATCGTCACTCGTCCCTGATCTTCTCCCCCATCGTCTCGACGGCCTCGCCGGCCTTGCGGCGGGCCTCGCCGAGCTTCTCCTGGGCGTGGCCCTCGCCGCGCTCCGCGGCGCCCTCGGCCTCGAGGTCGCGGTCCTCGGTGACCTCGCCCGCCTCTTCCTTCACGTTGCCCTTCGCCTTCTCGTACTTGCCCTCGAGCTCGCCCTTGTTCATGTGGTAGGCCTCCTTGCCCCCGTCCGGGTTGCAAGGCGGCTGCCAACGGAGCGAGCTCATGAAGGACGGACGCGGGCCCGAACCTCGATGTAGTCCCCCGCGCGATAGCGACCGGACTCGCGCGTCACCCACACCCGCACCGGACCGCGCACGGACTCGACGGTGATCGTGCCGCGCGGGCTCACGCTCAGGACGCGGCCGATCACTACCGAGTGGTCGCCGGCTTCGCGCAGCGGAAGCGTGGGCGACGTGGCCGGGCCGGCCGGCGGCGTCTCCAGCTTCCCGGTCCGGACCCACATCGTGATCTCGACGGCCTGCCCGAAGTGGTACCCCATGCCGTCCGAGACCCAGACCTCGACCGGACCGCGCTCGGATTCCACCGTGATGCGTCCGCGGATGTCCACGCCCACGATGCGGGCCATCGTCGCCGACCGGTCCTCGATGCCCGTGGGAACGAAGGCGGCGGGCTCGCCCTGGAGGAGGATCCGCTCCCCCGGGACCGCGGGCTCCTCGACGGGCGGCGGGGCCGGGCGGGGGGGTGGGGCCGCGGCGGTGGTGCAGCCGGCGACCAGCGTCGCGAGGAGCAGGAGCCTGCCCGGTCGATGCACGGGGTGATTCTATCAGGTCCCTCGTCGTTCCTCGCCGTCCGCGCTCATGCCGCTCTATCTACCACACCCGCGCCCGCGGGGCGAGAGTCGGGTACAATCGCTCAGTCCACGCCCGCACCACGGAGGCGCCGCCCGATGAACGTCCTCCTCCTCTCGATGCCGGACTCGTTCGAGCACATGCCCGCGCTCGCCATCCGCATGCCCAACGGCGCGCTGACGTCGCTCGCCGGCAACGTCGATCCCCACCACCGGGTGGCCGTCGCCGACCTCGTGCTCGTCCAGTCGCGCGTGCGGGACACCGTCGAGCGCCTGGTGCGGGAGCGGAGGCCCGACGTGGTGGGCCTCTCCGTGATGACGTTCCAGCGGCGGACCGCGCACCGGCTGATCGAGCTGGTGCGGGCCCTTCGCCCCGGTGTCCGCGTCGTTGTCGGCGGCTATGATCCGAGCCTCGCCTCCGACGCCTACACGCAGCCCGACGGCGGCGCCGCCGACTTCATCGTGCGGGGCGAGGGCGAGCTGACGTTCCGGGCGCTGCTGCGCGCGCTCGAGCGCGGCGGCGGGGTCGAGGAGATCGCCAGCCTCTCCTTCCGCCACGGCGACCATTACACCCACAACCCGGACCGCCCCGTGACGCGGCTCGAGAGCGGCGAGATCCGGCTCCCGGACCGCGCCGCCCGCGTGCTCCGGGGCTACACGATGGTCGGGCGCCAGGTGGACGTCGTGGAGACCTCGCGCGGCTGCACGTTCGACTGCAGCTTCTGCTCGATCATCGAGATGCGGGGCCGGAACTTTCACCCGTATCCTGTCGATCGCGTGCTGGCCGACATCGTCGACGCACGGGCTCACGGTGCTGCCACGATCTTTCTCGTCGATGACAACATCACGCTCGACGTCGCGCGCTTCGAA
>JACQCN010000154.1 GCA_016201575.1 Candidatus Rokuibacteriota bacterium
ATCGCATGCGCCTGAAGTCAGACGCGGCGATCGAGTTCGACAAAATCACGACGCCGACCCCGCTCCAGCAGCGCGCCCTCGATCTGCTCGGGGTCTCCCTCACCCTGTAGCCAGAACGCCCGGGCACCGAGGCATGCCTGCATCAAGAAAATCAACGCCATACCCTCTTGGGGGAGGGGGAACTTCGGGCTAGCTCATGGGCACGCCCACATTTTGTGGCCGCCCCCCGACATCGAGGACCACCTCTTGAACCGGGCGCGCCGCTCGCCTTACCCCATTCCCACCTCTCCGAAACATCAGTCTTGTGGATTCGGCGCTTCGCCGGTAGTCCCCAGAAGGGTCAACTGGCCAACGAAAAAGGGCTACCTCGCAGTAGCCCTTTCGGGTGATCCCGGAGCGCGCGGCGCCTCAGGAGGGCTCGGGTCTCCGCACCAGCCCCTCGCGGAGCGCATAGGCGACCGCCTGCACCCGGTTCTCCACGTGAAGCTTCTCCATGATGCTCTTCAGATGATTCTTGACCGTGTTCTCGCTGATCGCGAGCGCGGCGGCGATCTCCTTGTTGACCGCCCCCCGCGTGAGGAGCGCGAGGACCTCTCGCTCCCGCGGGCTCAGCCCTCCCGACGCTCGTGCCTTGCCCTCGCGAGCCTGGCGCGTGAACTCGTCGAGGATCCTGGCGGCCATGGAGGGCGTGACGAAGGCCTCCCCGCGCACGACGCCCCGGAGCGCGTGGAGCAGCTCCTGCGGCTCCACGCTCTTGAGGAGGTAGCCCTGAGAGCCGGCCTTGATCGCGTCGAAGAGCTTCTGATCTTCCTCGGACACCGTGAGGATGACGATCTTGGTGGAGGGCATCGCCTCCTTGATGCGCCGGGCCGCCTCGAGGCCGTCCATGCCCGGCATATAGATGTCCATGAGGACGACGTCAGGCCTGAGGGCCTTCGCCTTGGCTACGGCCTCGCGCCCGTCCTGGGCTTCGCCCACGACGGTGAAGCCTTCCGCGTCGCGGAGGAGGCCGGCCACCCCCTGCCGAAAGAGCGCGTGATCGTCCACCACGAGCACTCGAGTGGGATTCATGGCCGCCGTCGCGTCGGATCGTCCATCGGCAGCGCCACCTCGACGCTCGTCCCGTGACCCGGGCGCGAGACGAGCGTGAGCTTGCCGCCGACCGTCTCCGCCCGCTCCCGCATGGTCTCGATGCCGAAGCACCCGTTCGTGCCGCGGGCGAGCGCCGCCGGATCGAACCCCTTGCCGTCGTCCCGGATGGCCACCCGGGCCACGCCGCGCTCGCGCGCGACGCTGGCCAGCACGCGCCGGGCGTCGGCGTGCTTCCTCACGTTGGCCATGGCCTCCTGGATGATCCCGATGAGCTGGACCTCGACCACGGGCGGGAGCGTGATCGCCTCCTCGGAGCCGACCTTGAGGTCGACCGCGATCCCCGTCTGCCGGCTCCAGTCGTGCAGGTACTCGGTGAGCGTCGGGATCAGCCCGAGGCTCCGCGACACCATACTCCGCAGCCCGAAGATGGCCTGTCGCGCCTCCTCGTACGCCTCCCGGGCCACCTTCTTCAGATCCGCCAGCTTGGCCTCCAGCTCGGCGGCTCCCCCCGCCGTGACCTGTCGCTCGGCGTCGGCCAGCCGGAGGTGCAGGTAGCCGAGGCTTTGCGCGACGCTGTCGTGCAGTTCGCGGGCGATCCGCTGGCGCTCCTTGACGACGGCCAGCGCCTCCTTCACCTCGGCCAGCTCTCGCGTGCGGCGGACGATCTCCTGCTCCTGCCGGTCCACGTGGCCGAACACGAAGCGCGAGAAG
The DNA here is from genome assembly GCA_016201575.1 of Candidatus Rokuibacteriota bacterium. GTDB lineage: Bacteria > Methylomirabilota > Methylomirabilia > Rokubacteriales > CSP1-6 > AR9. The sequence continues at coordinate 1,804 of JACQCN010000154.1, forward strand.
ACGAAGCTGCCGAGGGCGCTCACGGCGACGGCCAGCGCGAGGGCGGGCCACACCGGAGGGAGGGGGTGGGGGTGCAGGTAAAGGACGGCGACGGCGAGGAAGGCCATGTACGCCGCGGGCCCGCAGATGGTGATCCACTGGAGGCGCGCCCGGGTCGGCCCGAGCGCGGGGCCCTCGCTCCCGTCGTCCGCCGCGCGGCCAGCCTCCCGGACGGGCGTCCCACCCATGTCGACGACACCGAACTCGGGAGCCAGGGTCTCTCGCCGTCGCTTCGTCAAGCGCTGCTCCCCCACCCTCTCCTGCTCCCCGGCGGGAGCGCCGGTCGTTGCCCCGGGCCGTCCTCTTCGCCCGAATCATACGCGGAGGCCCCGACGGGGCCAAGGCCGTTCTCTCGGTCAGAACGCGCATTTCGGCCCATCGTGAACGTCCAGATCGGTCCAAGCCGAACACCCAGCTCGGGATCGTGAACACGTAGATCGGTCACCGTGAGCAGGCGACCCTCCCTGGAGGAGAGCGGACGCCTGGCCGCCCGGATCCGGCTTGACCCGCGCTCCGGGCTTTCCTACGATAAGGAGGCGTAGCGGATCGCCGCCGCGCTCGTCTTCGGTCCGAGCAACGTCGAGGAAGCGAACCGGCTGCCGTAAGCGAGGGGGGTCGTGGCCCGGAAGCGCGGCACCGTGACGGCCCGGTCGCGACGGCCGCACCAGCTTCATCCGTCGCTCGAGCGGATCCTCTGCATCTCGGCGCATCCCGACGACAACGAGTTCACGATCGCGGGGAGCGTCGCGAAGTGGACGCGCGAGGGGCGCGCGGTCGTGTTCTGCCTCGTCACCAGCGGCGCCGCCGGCACCAACGAGCACACGCCGCGCAACGAGGGCCTGGTCCCGGTGCGGGAACGCGAGTGCGGGGAGGCGGCGGCGCTCCTCGGCGTGAAGGACCTCGTCTTCCTGCGGTACGAAGACGGCGTCGTGGAGCCGACGCTGGGCCTGCGTCGCGATCTCACGCGCGTCATCCGCCGCTCCAAGCCGGACGTCGTCGTGTGCGGCGACCCGACCGTGCGGTGGTACGGGAGCGAGTACCTGAATCACCCGGACCACCGCGCGGTCGCCAGCGCGGCGCTCGACGCCGTCTTCCCGTCCGCGGAGACGCGCTACGTCTTTCCCGAGCTGCTGGCCGAGGGCCTCGAGCCCCACAAGGTCAAGGAGGTCCTCATCGTCGGCGCCGCCTCGCCGGACACGTGGATCGACATCGGCGACACCCTCGAGCTGAAGGGCGCGGCCCTCCGGGCCCACGTGTCGCAGATCGGCTCCGGGACCTGGGTCGACGCGCTGCTAGGCGGATGGGCGGCGGCGGCCGGCAAGCGAGCGGGCATCCCCTACGCCGAGTCGTACAAGCGCATGATCTTCGGGCGCGCCGACTGAGAGGTTGTGAAAATATCCTCGGAACGGCGGAAGCTCATCCGAAAAGCCCAGCAAAAGCGGGGGGGCCGCAACGTGAACTCCCGATTGATTCACGAACTCCGAGGCGGCCGGCGCCGATGAGCGAACGATGAAACGGGGGTGAGAAATTTCTAATCGCGTATAGTAGCGCGGTGCCTCCGAACGTCCTGGAGTTCAGCCTGCTGGTGTGGCTCGGCTCCTTCGCCGCCGGCTTCCTCGGCGCCCTCACGGGACTGGGAGGCGGCGTCGTGATCACCCCGCTCCTCACCATCGTGCTCGGCGTCGACATCCGCTACGCGATCGGCGCCTCGCTGGTCTCCGTGATCGCCACCTCCTCCGGCGCCGCCGCCGCCTACGTGCGCGAGGGCTACTCCAACATCCGGATCGGGATGTTCCTGGAGGTCGCGACGACGTTCGGCGCCCTCGCCGGCGCCTTCCTCGCCACCTGGGTGTCCACGGCGGCGATCGCCGTCGTCTTCGGCGTGGTGCTGATCTACTCCGCGTACCTGTCCAACCGTCCCCGGCCCGACCCGGCGCCCGACGAGCCGCCCGACCGGCTGGCCACCGCCCTCCGGATGAACGGGACCTACCCGACCGCCGCGGGACCGCAGGCCTACCACGTGCGCCATGTGCCGGCGGGCTTCAGCCTGATGTTCGGGGCCGGCGTGCTCTCGGGCCTGCTCGGCATCGGCTCCGGGGCGGTGAAGGTGCTGGCGATGGACCGGATCATGCGCATCCCGTTCAAGGTCTCGACCACGACCAGCAACTTCATGATCGGTGTCACCGCGGCGGCCGGCACCGGCGTGTACCTGCGGCGCGGCTACATCGACCCCGGCCTGGCGATGCCGATCGTCCTCGGCGTGCTCCCCGGGGCCCTGGCCGGCTCGCGCATGCTGATCGGTGCGAGAATCCGGGTGCTGCGCCTGATCTTCAGCATCGTCGTCGGTATCCTGGGATTCGAGATGATCTACAAGGGCCTGACCGGACGGCTCTGAGGCTCGGGCGCATGCGCGACTGGACCGATCAGCAGGTCGAGCGGATGGTGGGCAACATCCTGCGGATCGGCGTCACCCTGGCCGCGCTGGTCGTGCTCGTCGGCGGCGCCACCTACCTCGTCCAGCACGCCGCCGACGCCCCTCACTACGGCGTCTTCTCCGGCGAGAAATCGAACCTCCGCACGCTCTCCGGCATCATCGCCAGCGCCCGCGAGCTCCGGAGCCTCGGCATCGTCCAGGTCGGGCTCCTCCTGCTCATCGCCACGCCCGTCGCCCGCGTCGCCTTCTCGCTCTTCGCGTTCCTGCGGAAGCGCGACTGGGCCTACGTCGCGGTGACGGCGATCGTGCTCGGCGTGCTCGTCTACAGCGTGCGCTGAGGAGGCGGGCGGGCGGGGCCATGCCGCAACGTCTCGCCGAGCCGCGCCCCCGGCCGCTCCGGGGTCTCCTGGCGCTCGGTGTCCTCGCCACCGCCCTGCTCGCGCGGCCCGTCTCGGCCGCGACCTCGCGGGTGTCGTCAGGGACGACGCGGGCAAGCCCGTCCAGGATACCGTCGTCTACGCGATCGCGCCCGCCGGCGCCCGGCCCGCGGCCGGGCGCGCCGGGCGAGAGGTCATCGACCACGGCTCGAGTTGCCGGCCGGCGATCAACTCGGCCCTCTGACGCGTAAAATCCGCGAACTCTTCGGCCGGTCCGGCCCAGGCGGGTGCGCCACGCTGCCCCGGAGTCAAGGGGCCGGGCCGTGTGTCAAGCCTTGAGCCGGCCGCCACGTCGGGGCATCATGGTGCCGCGCCATGATCGATCCCATCACCGTCTCCGTCGTCCAGCACCGGCTCGAAGCAATCGTCCAGGAGATGGGCGAGGCCATGCTGCGGACGGCCTACTCGCAGATCCTCAACTCGAGCCGCGACTTCTCCACCGCGGTCTTCGACGGCGAGGGGCGGCTGGCCGCGCAGGCCGAGCACGTGCCGATCCACGTGGGCGCGCTGCCGTGGGCCGTGGCCGCGATCCGCGACTTCTTCGCGGATCGCGTGCGCCCCGGCGACCTCTTCCTGCTCAACGACCCGTATCACGGCGGCAACCACCTCCCCGACCTCACGGTGCTGCTCCCCGTCTTCGTCGACGGCCGGCCGGTGTTCTGGTCGATCAACCGCGCCCACCAGCACGACATCGGCGGGGCGACGCACGGCACCTACAACCCCGCGGCCACGGAGATCTGGCAGGAGGGCATCCGGATCACGCCGCTCAAGCTCTACGACGGCGGCCACGTGCGCGACGACGTGCTCCAGATGATCGCCACCAACGTTCGCCACCCGCGCGACTTCCAGGGCGACCTCCGCGCCATGATCGGCTCGGCGCGCGTGGGCGAGCGCCGGCTCCTCAAGCTGGTGGACGAGTACGGGCTGGCCACCGTCACCGCCGCGGTGGGCGAGGTCCTCGACGGCGCCGAGCGGCAGGCGCGGGCCTGCATCGCCACCTGGAAGGACGGCGTGTTCCGGGGCGAGGCGATGCTCGACGACGACGGACACGGGACGACCGACATCCACGTCCGGGCCACGGTGACCAAGCGCGGCGACGCGCTCGAGGTCGACCTGAGCGACTCCCACCGCCAGGTGGCGGGCTTCATCAACTCCTCCTGGCCCAACACGATGTCGGCCGTGACCATGGCCCTCGCCTACCTGATCGACCCGCGCACGCCGAAGAACGAGGGGACCTTCCGCCCCGTCACGGTGAAGGCGAAGCAGGGCACGATCGTCTGGCCCTATCCGCCCGCGCCGGTGACCCTCTGCACCAACCACTGCGCGCAGGACATCGCCGAGGCCGTCACCAAGGCGCTCGCGCGCTCGTGCCCCGACCGCGCGATGGCCGGCTGGTCCAAGCGCTTCCGCATCGCCATCCAGGGCGTCAACCCGCGGACGCGGCGCCCGTTCATCTGGCACCTGTTCCACGCGCGCGGCGGCGGCGGTGCCTCGTCGGCGGGCGACGGGTGGCCGACGGCGGGCGAGGGGCAGGCGGCGGGCGGCATCAAGTTCGGCAGCGTGGAGGTGACGGAGACACGGTTCCCGCTCTTCTTCGCGTGCCACGAGTTCCGGCCGGACTCGGGCGGCGCCGGCCGGTTCCGCGGCGGCGTCGGCTCCGTCCTCGAGCTGCGCATGGAGACGACGGAGCCGGCGCGCGCCAACACCGCCGGCGAGGGCGTGAAGTACCCGCCCCACGGGCTGCTCGGCGGGAAGGACGGCACGACCCACCGCTACCGGCTGATCTCGAAGGGGCGAACGCGGTTCCTCAAGACCAAGGAGGTTGGCGTGCCGGTGATGCCCGGCGACGTATTCCTGATCGAGTCGTCCGGAGGCGGCGCCTACGGCGACCCGAAGCGCCGGGACCCGGGCGCGCACGCCGAAGACCTCGCCAACGGGGTGGTGACTGTCTCGGGCGTCGCCTCGGGGTGGGCTCGCCGTAGGCGCTCCGCGCAATCTCGAATTCGTCCGCTCGCCTCGATTGACTCGGGCCTCGCCGCGCGACGGGCTCGCAGAAGACTCGCCGACGCCGCTCGGCTCGAACTGCGGG